>JAEYQF010000146.1 GCA_023410155.1 Verrucomicrobiota bacterium
CGCGAGCTCCGCGAGCCGGGGCAAATTACGCCGCACTTCCTCCCAGCGTCCGCCGGTCGAGTAGCGCTGACTGAGGCGGTGCTTCAGGCAGAGCAGGCGCGCGGCGTCACGCAGCGGCGCCATGCCGCGCGACTTCAGATCGAACTCCTCCTCGCCCACGCCCAGCTTCTCGAGCACGAAGCGCCCGATGAAGTTCAGCGGCGGCGCCGTATCCACGATCTGCTGGGCGAGCCGACGCTGCAGGTGCAGGTTGGAGTTGGCGCTATCGAGCGCCGCCTTGCGGAGCGTTTCACAGAGCGACTTGTCTCCGGCGACAAACCGCAAGTCGTAGAGCACCGTGGCACGCAACAGCCGGTCGCCCTCCATCCCCGCATCGAACGAGGAAAATTCCGCGAGCCACTCCTGCGTGGTCCGACACCACCGCGGGTTGAGCGCCATCACTCCGCCCTGGCAGCGGGCGAAACCCGCGGCCGCCATGCGGTCGATCACGCGCGTGGCCAACCGGATGAAAACGAGTCGCGCCTGTTCGTCTGCCTCGGACGAGCCGAGGGATTCGAAAACCAGCGCGTTGTCCATGTCGGTCCGGAGAATCTGTTCGCGCCGGCCGTCGCTGCCGACGGACATCCACGCCCACGCCGTGGGCGGGACAAGCACCCCTTCCTCGGCGAGTTCCGCACTGCTGAGCTCGATCAGACGCTGCACCAGCTCGTCATAGAGCTCCGCACACATCTGCCCGAGATAGATCGCCGACACGCCCGCTTCGAGATAGCTGCGCGCGATCGACTCCACTTCGTCGCAAAGCTCGCGGAAACGCGGGTTCGTGCGCGCCAGTCGGATCTCCCGCAACAGGCCCGCGGGATGATGTCCACTCTGGGCCAGCAAGTCCTTGTGCGTGCACACATCGAGCGCAGGCGTTTGCGGCGTCCCGTCTTCCGTCACGCACACCTGACCGATGCGTTCCCGCAACATCAGCAGGATCGCCGCCGTGGCGCTCGACCGCGGAGAGACGGTCACGACGGGTTTAGCCATGATCGTGGAGACGGGGGTCACCTTTTCGGTGCCCTGCACGATCACTTCCTTCACGAGCACGTTGGCGGTTACGATCCCCAGCGGGCGGCGCTCGGGATCCACCACCAGGATGGACGGCACGCGTTTCGACGCCATCAACGCCGCGGCCTCGCTGATTGGAGCCTCCGGCGGGCAGGTGAGCAACCGCTCGATCGAGCGCGGCTGCACGATCTGCGCCCCGTCGAGGTGTGCCTGCAGGATGTTTTTCGCCCGGCCGGAAATTGCACTGTCGGTGGGTTCGCTGAGCGGCACCGCGTGGCCTACGCGCGTGACCCAGAACGAATGCCGCCGCACATAATGCCGGGCATCATCGTGCGCATCGAGCAGCCGCCGGATATGGGCCGCGGGCAAACCATAGAGCAAACAATCCTCCGCCGCCTGCGCCGACACGCTATGGTGCGGCTCATTGTGCATGATCGCGGTGAATCCCAGCACGTCACCGACATCGCGGATGTCGACCCGCTCCCGCCGCTCTTCGACCTGCCAGATGTATTCCACCCGCCCACGCGCGACAAACAGCACCTCCGCTCCCGGCCGATCGCCCTGCCGCCAGACAAAGCCCCCCGCCGGCACCAACCGCACGAAGGCCTCCGCCGCGAGCTCCGTCACGGCCTCCGCGGGCAACATCGAAAACGGCGGAAAACGCCGCAAGGCCGTCGCGATGCGATCAGGGATGACGTTTTTCGGCTGCATGAGATTCGTTTCGGACCGGTGGTTCTGCCGCGCGGCAGGCGGCGAGTCAACCGGACCGCATTTCTCATACCAGCGCACTTGCACCGCCGTCGCTCGTTTCAAAACCTTTGCCTCACCATGACCCGCGTCCTGCTGCTCCTCTGCTGTGCCTTCGCCGTTTACCTTCGTCCGCTGAGCGCAGCCGAGCCCCAACCGCTGTGGCCCGCCTCAGCTCCGGGCGAAACGGCTCCGCTGCCGCCCGAAACGGATACGACCAATGAGTCGCACAACCGCGTTGCCGGTCGCGCCGTAATCCGGCTCGGCAACGTCAGCACGCCCACCCTGACGCTCTGCAAGGCGCCTAAAGAAAACGACACCGGCGTCACGATCGTCGTCTTTCCCGGCGGCGGCTACAGCATCGTTGCCTACGATCTCGAAGGCACCGAGGTCTGCGAGTGGCTCAACGCCCACGGCATCAATGCCGTGCTTGTGAAATATCGCGTGCCCCGCCGGCCCGGGCTCCAGCCTCACACCGCCGCGCTGCAGGACGCGCAGCGCGCCGTCGGTCTCGTGCGACACCGCGCGGCGGAGCTGGGTCTCGATCCCACTCGCATCGGCGCGCTCGGCTTTTCCGCCGGCGGACACCTCGTCGCCACGCTCAGCAATCAATACCGTCGGCGCACGTATCCAGTAATCGATGACGCCGACCGCGCGTCCTGTCGCCCGGATTTCTCCGTCCTGATTTATCCCGCCTACCTGACGGACAAGGAAAAGCAGAACGCGCTCGTGCCCGAGCTGTCGGTTTCGAAACAAACTCCCCCTACGTTCCTCGTCATGACGCAGGACGATCCCGTGCGGGTCGAAAACGCCGTTTACTATTATCTCGCGCTCAAGCGCGCCGCTGTTCCGGCCGAGCTTCACGTGTATCCAAAAGGTGGACACGGCTACGGTCTTCGGCGCACCGAGAATCCTGCCACGGTCTGGCCCGAACTCCTGGTGCGTTGGCTCGAGACCGGCGGCTGGCTCGAGTCCCGCCCCTGAGCGGATCGCGTCGCACCGCAGTGCGGACCGGGTCGTGACCAGGTGCGGTTCGAGTCGCAGCCTGGTGCGGACCGGGTCGTGACTCAGTTCGCAGTGAGACGGGACTTTCTTGCCGTTGCGGATTCGGATGCTTGAGAGAACGCCGCAGCCACTCACACTGCGCGCTGCATGAAGACCCCACCCTCGCCGCAGCGAACCCTGACTGCGGCCGCCCTCCTCGCCTTTGCCGCGTCCACGCTTGGTTTCGCCGCCGACCGAAACTGGCCGGTTTACCTCGGCGACAAAGGCGCGACGCACTTCTCGTCCCTTTCGCAGATCAACACGGAGAATGTCGGCGCCATCGAAGTCGCATGGACCTTTCAGGCGGGTGACGCGCGCGACGATCAAACCCAGATCCAGTGCAATCCGCTCGTGATCGATGGCGTGATCTACGCCACCACCCCGCAATTGCGCCTCGTCGCGCTCGAGGCCGCCTCGGGCAAACAGCTGTGGCGCTTCGAGCCCACCGGGGCCAACGGTGTAAACCGCGGCGTCGCTTATTGGGCCGACGGAGACGATCGCCGGATCCTCTTCGGCGCGGGCCAGTGGTTGCACGCTGTGGACGCCAAAACAGGGCGGAGCATCCCGACCTTTGGTGACAATGGACGGGTGAATCTCGCCGAAGGTCTCGGCCGCGATGTCACCGGGCTGGCCATTCAGGCAAACACGCCGGGGGTGATCTATCGCGACTTGATCATCATGGGCTCGCGCTTGGGAGAAGGCCCCGCGCCCGCCGCGCCCGGACACATCCGCGCCTTCAATGTTCGCACAGGCAAGCTCGCGTGGACCTTTCACACGATCCCGCATCCGGGAGAGCCCGGCTATGAAACCTGGCCGGAGGACGCGTGGAAACGCGTGGGCGGTGCCAATGTGTGGACGGGCATGACCGTCGACGAAGAGCGGGGCCTGGTGTTCTGTCCGGTGGGCTCGGCGGCGTTTGACTTCTGGGGCGGCGATCGCGTCGGCGACAATCTCTACGCCAACTGCGTGCTCGCTCTCGACGCCGCGACCGGACGCCGCGTGTGGCATTTCCAATTGGTTCGACACGATATCTGGGACCGCGATCCTCCGGCGCCGCCCACCCTCGTGACGGTCCGCCGCGACGGTCGCGAGATCCCCGCCGTCGCGCAGGTCACCAAGTCCGGCCACGTCTTCGTGCTGCACCGCGAAACCGGTGAGCCACTTTTCCCCTTGGAGGAAAAAATCGTGCCCACGTCCGACCTCGCGGGCGAAGTGACCGCCCCCTCGCAACGACTGCCGCTGAAGCCGGCGGCGTTTGCCCGGCAGCTCTTTACAGCCGAGGAGGTCACCAACCGCACGCCCGAGGCGCACCGCGCGGTGCTGGAACGGTTCACCCGGCTGCGGCCTCATGCGGTGTTCGGGCCCCCGAGCCGCGAAGGCACGATCATCTTCCCCGGCTTCGACGGCGGCGCGGAATGGGGCGGCGCCGCGGTCGACCCGCGCGGCGTGCTCTACGTCAACAGCAACGAGATGCCGTGGATCCTCTCCATGATCGAGACGGGCGGCGCCACGTCACTCGGCGAGCAGGTCTACGTGCAGAACTGCACCGGCTGTCACGGTGCAGACCGGCGCGGCAATCTCGCCGCCAGCATCCCCGGCTTGCTCGACGTGAAGCAGCGGCTCACCCGCGAACAGACCCTCGATGTGATCACCCACGGGCGCGGCGTCATGCCCCCCTGGGGCTTCCTTTCGCAGGAACAGCGCGAGGCAGTCACGGATTACCTCGTCGGCGAAGCCGCGACCCGGGAGCCCGAGACAGCGCCCGGCGGCGGGTGGCAGACCTATCTGCCGGACTCCGGCGAGCCGGTGATCCCGCCTCCGTATACACATACTGGATACAACCGCTGGCTCGATCCCGACGGCTACCCCGCCGTCAAGCCACCCTGGGGCACCTTGAATGCGATCGACCTGAACACCGGCGACCTCCTCTGGCGGGTGCCGCTCGGCGAATACCCGGAACTCATCGCCCAGGGGCAGCCCGTCACCGGCACGGAGAACTATGGTGGTCCGCTCGTCACCGCCGGCGATGTGCTGTTCATTGGGGCGACAAAGGACGAGTTGTTCCGCGCCTTCGATCGTCGCACCGGTCAGGAGCTCTGGCGGCACCCGCTTCCCGCGGGCGCCTATGCGACGCCCGCGACCTACGAGGTCGACGGCCGGCAGTATGTCGTCGTCGCCTGCGGTGGCGGCAAGATGGGCACCAAGAGCGGCGACACCTACATCGCCTTCGCTTTGCCACGTCGGTGAGCGATCCCGCGCGGGCCTCTGCGGCTCGCGCAGCTCCCGGAGGGGCGCGGCCAGCCTCGCACCTCGAGCCCACCTTCCGCACTCCCTGACGCACAAACGCGGGTGCGAGTCGCATGTGCGACCCGACACCCGCGTTCGACGCGGAATCAATTCGCGTGCAGCGCGCTTAAACCGAGGAACTGCGGCGGAAAAGGATCACCACGCCTACGGCCGCGAGCACGCCGCCGCCAACCATGTAGACCACGTGCTTCGGAGTGCGCGCGCCGCCGTCGACGGCGTTGGCGATCTCGGTGCCGGCCTCGGAGGCTGCGCCCGCGATGGAGTCTTTGCGATTCAAGCCCTGGACAAACAGGAATGCGCCCAGTGCGATGAGGATGATGCCGATGATGTTTTTCATGGGAGGTTGAGTGGGGTGCCTGACGACGGACCCGCGTCATGCCGGTGCGTTCCTCGGCGGGGTCGGTTCCGGCTTGTGGCTCGCCCCGATTCGTCATCAGGCGCGACCCGATGCGCACCCTGGCTCGACCCGGTCCACCCTCTGGCCAGACCGTGTGCGCACAGAGGCGCGGCTCAGGACGGGGCGGTCGGGACAGCGAGAGACTGCAGGTCAGTCCTTCGGCGGGAGCCGGGAAGGACCGGGCGCGGAGGTGTGCAACAACATCGCCCCGATGGCGACAAGCACGGCGCTCGCGAGCACGAACCAGTCTCCGTAAAGTGAATACACGCTTTGCCGCCCCACCCAACGCGCGTCACGCGTGACGTTCACCGTTTTGGTGCCGCGGAAATAGATGCTGCCGCCCTCATCGGTGACCACCTGGCGGATGCTGCCAAATTCGTCGATCCAGCCGGACCAGCCGCCGTTGCCGCAACGCAGCACGGGCCGGCGGGTCTCGACCGCGCGGAGGACAGAATGCGCAGCGTGCTGGGGGGCAGAGCCGCCTTCGCCATACCAGGCGTTATTGGTGAGCACGGCCAGAAAGTCGCTGCCGGCAAGCGCGCTGTGTCGCGCGAGCGTCGGAAAGATATCCTCGTAGCAGATTAGCGGCCCGATCGTGAGCGGATTGCCCGCGACCTGAAGGATGAGCGGCGACGAATCGGGGCCGGGCGTGAAGTCATCCCCGATCGGCACGAATTTGCTGATCCAGCCGAACACCGGGCGCAGCGGCACATATTCACCGAACGGCACGAGGTGGCGTTTCGCGTAGAAGGAGGTTTGCAGACCGGCGACGGGATCGATCGCGAGCGCGGCGTTGAACCATTGCTCGTTGGGTTGGTCGCGATTCTCTATGGCGATGGATCCGACCAGCAACGGTGCCCCGGTGCGTTGGGCGAGCGACTCCGCGAACTCCTCCGCATTCTTGTCGCCTCGCACAGCCCACGGCGTGCTGGCCTCGGGCCAGAGAATCAGGTCGGGGCGGCTGGGCGCCGCCGCCAGCGTCGTCTTCTCCAGGACGTCAAGGATCGCGGGGCCTTCGGAGGGATCCCATTTCACCGATTGCGGGATGTAGGGTTGGACGAACGCGACGCGTGCGAGCGGCCACGTGTATTGAGCGCGGTTAAACGTCTCCTGCACGTGGATACTCAAGCACGCGAGCAACAGGAACACCGCGAGGAAGAACTCCTGGCTGCGCTTGCGCAGACCCGATTCGCCTTCGCGGAAAAGACGGTGCGCGTAAGCGGCGAAGCCGAGATTCATCGCGACCAGCACAAACGACACGCCCCATCCGCCGGTGAATGCCGCGATCTGCAAAATGCTCGTGCGTTCCCACTGGCTGACCGAGAGCGGCAGCCACGGAAACCCACTGAATACCCAGGTGCGCGTCCACTCGATGAGCACCCACGCGCCCGCGAGTCCGAGCATGGCCATGAGCCGAACCGGCGTGGGCCGGCCGATGATCTTCGGCATCGCCCACCGCACCGCGACAAACCAAATGCCGACCCACACTCCGACAAACGGCCCCAGCAGGAGCAGTCCGCCCCACGTTACGTGGTGCAGCCAGCCGAGCAGAATCGTCCACGCCACCGCCTGAGCGGCCGCGAGCGTGCCGAGATACAGTTTCCAGCGCGGCGCGAGATAGGCCCAGAACACGCCCGGCACGAGCATCGCGTAGGCAAACTCCGGCGTGCGAAACGGCGGAAACGCGAGCACGGTCAACACCACCGTGAAAAGGAACACAGCGATCGCCGCCACGGGATCGCGATGGCGCGCGAGGAACCCCGGCGGTGGCGCGTAGGGATCGTCGATCACGGAAGACGGATTGGCAGGCGAATCGCTCACAGCGAGAAACCGAATTTGATCACGGAATCACAGAAGCACGGGAGAAAGCCACGGAAGCGCGAGCCAGGTCCCGGTGATTTCCGCGCTGCCGTGTTTCCGTGCCTCACTTCCTCAGCTCAGGAACCGTGGCAGTGTTTGAATTTCTTGCCGCTGCCGCAGGGGCACGGGTCGTTGCGACCGACTTTCGGCAGCTCGCGACGCACCGTCACCTTCGGCAACTCGACTTCGCGTTCGGCGGGAGCTTCGGGCGCCGGTGCGGTGGCGACGCTCGCTCCGCCGGTCGTGACGGCGGTGCGCGTTTCCACGCGGTTCGCCGCCGGGGCAGGCAGATCGGTCGGACCGACCGCGCGCGCGTGACGGCTGAGAAGCGCGAGCATGTTTTCGAATGACTCGAGGTTCGAAGCGCTGCGGAACAGGCCCGTGCAGATCTGCAGGCGGACGTTGTTCATCAGCTCCTGGAAGAAGCGATACGCCTCGCCCTTGTATTCCACGAGCGGGTCCTTCTGGCCGTAGCTGCGCAGACCGATGCTCTTGCGGAGATCCTCCATCTCGGTGAGATGCTCCTGCCAGTGGTGGTCGATGGCGTTGATGACCACATAGCGCTCCAGCGCGCCCAGCGCATCGGGAATCTCCACGGACTCCTTGATCGCGTAAGCTTGCTTGATCCGCTCGATGATCGATTTCGCGAGCGCATCAGCGTCACCCTTGATCTCCTCCGGCCGGAGGCTGATGGGGAAATGCGAATTGGCCCAGCCGACGAAACTTTCGGCGGCGGTCTGGCCGGCGTCTCCTTTTTCACCGAAGCCCGCGGTCTCGAGTCGATTGACGATCTCCTCCTCGATCTGCTCGAAAATAATGTCCTTCGGGCGGTCGGAATGGATCGCGGCGTTGCGGATGCCGTAGATGACTTCGCGCTGCTGATTGAGCACGTCGTCGTATTGGAGGAGGCGCTTGCGGATCGAGTAGTTCTGCTGCTCGACCTTTTTCTGCGCCGACTCGATGGAGCGGTTGAGCCACGGGTGCTCGAGCTCCTCGCCTTCCTGCATCGAGCCTTCCATGAGCTTGGAGGCGAGGTTGCCCTGCAGGAAGAGACGCATGAGGTCGTCTTCGAGCGAGAGGTAGAACTTCGTGAGACCCGGATCGCCCTGACGCGAGCAACGGCCACGCAACTGGCGGTCGATGCGGCGCGACTCGTGGCGCTCGGTGCCGATCACGTAGAGTCCGCCGAGCTCGCGCACACCTTCGCCGAGTTTGATGTCGGTGCCACGGCCCGCCATGTTGGTCGCGATCGTGACCGCGCCGCGTTGGCCGGCGCGCGAGACGATCTCGGCCTCCTGCTGGTGGAACTTCGCGTTGAGCACCGTGTGGATGATGCCCGCACGGCGCAGCATGCGCGAAAGCACTTCGGACGATTCGACGGAGACGGTGCCTACGAGCACGGGCTGGCCGCGTTTGTTGGCGCCCTCGATCTCCTTCACGACGGCGGCGAATTTGTCGCGGCGCGTCTTGAAGATGGAATCGTTTCGATCGATGCGGATGCAGGGCTTGTTGGTCGGGATGACCTGCACCGCGAGGCGGTAGATGTCGTTGAACTCGGTCGCTTCCGTCTCCGCCGTGCCGGTCATGCCAGCCAGCTTCTCATACATGCGGAAGTAGTTCTGGATCGTGATCGTCGCGTAGGTGCGCGTCTCGCGCTCGATCGTGACGCCTTCCTTGGCCTCGACCGCTTGGTGGAGACCATCCGACCAACGACGACCCGGCATCACGCGGCCGGTGTTCTCGTCGACGATCATGACCTTGCCGTCCTGCACGACGTATTCGACGTCGCGTTCGTAGAGCGAGTAGGCGCGGAGCAGCTGCGAGATCGCGTGAATCTCCTCGGAGATTTCCGCGTAGCGTTTCTGCGAGGCGAGTTTCTGCGCCTCGCGCTGCTCGAGCGTGAGCTCGGTGCTCTTGTCGAGTTCGCTGAACTCGGTCGCGAGGTCCGGGAGCATGAACGCGTCCGGATTGTCGGGGCGTAGTTTGTTGCGGCCGATCTCGGTCAAGTCCGCCTGGTGCTGGCGCTCGTCGATGACGAAGAGCAACTCTTCCTTCAAGCGATAGAGCTCTTCCTTGTTC
>JAEYQF010000254.1 GCA_023410155.1 Verrucomicrobiota bacterium
GTCCAGGACATCTCGGTGATGTGCACGAGACCTTCGACGCCGGGCTCGATCTCGATGAACGCGCCGTAGGGGACGAGGTTGACGACCTTGCCGTGGACCTTGGCACCGACCGGGAATTTGCGGTCGATCTCGTCCCACGGATTCTTGGTGGTCTGCTTGAGACCGAGGGAGACGCGCTCTTTCTCGCGGTTCACCTCGATGATCATGACCTGCACTTCTTCACCCTGCTTGAGCATCTCGGAGGGGTGCGAAATGCGGCCCCACGACATGTCGGTGATGTGAAGGAGGCCGTCCATGCCGTCGAGGTCGATGAACGCACCGAAATCGGTGATGTTCTTGACCACGCCCTTGCGGATCTGGCCGGGCTGGATCGACTCGAGGAGGTTGCGGCGCTTCGTGGTGCGCTGCTCTTCGATGAGCTCGCGGCGGGAGAGATCGATGTTCTTCCGGTCGAGATTGATTTTGAGAACCTTGAAATCGTAGGTCTGGCCGACGTATTGATCGAGGTTCTTGGGGGGCTGCACGTCGATGTGCGAGGCCGGCATGAAGGCATCGACGCCGATCGAGACGATCAGGCCGCCCTTCACCTTGGCCTTCACGCGGCCAGCGGCCACGGAGCCTTCGGGAAACTTGGTGAGGATGTTGTCCCAGTTCTTCTTCTGCTCGGCGAGGTCGAAGGAGAGGATCGGCGCGCCGTCCTTGCCTTCGAGCTTTTGCACGAGGACTTCGATCGTGGAGCCGATTTGCAGCTCGCCGATGTCGATGAACTCGTTGGCCGGGATGAGGCCTTCGGACTTACCGCCGATGTCGACGACGACTTCGTTCTGGCGGATTTCGGTGATGACGCCGGGGACAATGGAACCTTCCTTCAACTTGTCGAAGGAGGACTGCTCCAGCAGCTCTTGCATGACTGAACTCATATAACGGAAACCAGTGAACCGACGCCTGCTCCATGACGCCTGTCCCCCGGTTGAGGGTCCATCGCTAAGCGAAGGACCGTGGGTTGACTGTTGACTGACTGAGAGACCGGTGGGAGCCCGCGGCGAACACCGATCTGACCGATAACAATGCCGCGAACGATCAGGCTCGCCGTCCGTCCCCTCGCCCGCAAGCCGAATTTTGACTACTCCCCCGTCGCGCGGGCAGCCTCGGCCCTGGCGATATTGCGCAACGCCAGTTCGATCGCCGCGAAATACGAGTCGTAGAGCCCATGCTCACGCACCGGGATGTCCGTGGCGCCGGCAAACGCCGACGTCTCGTCCTGCTGCCGCAGAATCACGGAAACCTCGGTTTGATCCGGAGAAAAGGAGCGCACGCGCACGTCGAATGTGAATTGCCGCGCATCGCCGAACGAGTCGCCCGCGCGGATCCGGCTGTAGCCAGTAATGATGCCCTGCGCGACCGCGGTCTTTCCGAGCTGGAAATCGATCGTGCGCATCGCTGAGCGCGCCGCGCCGAAAACCAGGTCCTCGTTGAAGGGATAGCTACGCACCTGCGGCTGAGGGGGCGCGTGTCGTTCCTGGAAGCGCTCCGACACGGTCTCGCATCCAGCCAGAGCCGCGAACCAAGCCGCAATCAGGAACGAGACGGTGCGCACCATGGCGCGACTCATGCCGGCTGTTGCTGCGAGATGCAATGCAATGTGCCGAGTCCCCAGATCAAGTGGTAGCAATCAATGGGCACCACTTCGCGGCCCGGGAAACAGCTGCCAATGATCTCGCACGCTGCGGCATCGCGCTTGCGCTGACGGAAGGTCGGCACGAGCACAGCACCGTTGATGATGAGAAAATTGGCGTAGCTGGCGGGCACGCGCTGACGCTTGAACGCAAATGGCTTCGGCATCGGAAGCTCGACGATGTCGAATCGCTTTCCCTTCGGAGTCCTGAAGCTGCGCAGCCGCTCCAGGTTTTCGGCGAGAATCTTGTGATTCTTGTCCGCGGTGTTCGGCTCGACGCAGGTGATGAAACCGTCGGCCTTGTAGAACCGCGTGATGTCGTCGATGTGTCCGTCCGTATCATCGCCGATGATACCATCGCCCACCCAGAGGATCGCCTTGAGCCCGAGGTAATCCTTGAGGTTCTTCTCAATCTGCGCCCGCGAGAGGTGCGGATTACGGTTGGGATTGAGCAGGCACTGCTCGCTCGTAAGCAGCAAACCCTGGCCGTTGACGTCGATCGAGCCACCTTCGAGCACCATGTCGTTCTTCTCGAAGCGGCGGAGCTTCAGCGCTCGGCCGATGCTCGGTGGGATCTCATTGTCGAGATCATAGGGCGGATACTTGCCGCCCCATGCATTATAGGCCCAGTCCGTCAGCGCGACTTCGCCGGTCTCATCGTTCTTCACAAAGATGGGACCGTGATCACGGCACCACGCATCGTTGGTTGGATGATCGTAGAAGGTGACCTTCGCCATGTCGGCGCCGGCCTCGAGGCAGAGCTTCTTCGCGCGCTTTTGCAGACGTGCGGCGCAGTTGATGCGCACTTCTTGGAAGCGGCTGATCTGGGCGACAATCCCGGCGAACATGAACGGGATCGGCCGGAACTGTCCGGGCCAGGTGAAATAATTGTGCGGCCAGGAAAGCCAGATCGCCACTTGCGGCTCCCACTCCGCGGGCATGCGGAACCCGAGCGAGGCGGGAGTCGCCGACGTCGCTGCTTTCTTGGACGGTTTCGAAGTTGGAGTCGTGCGTGGCACTGGAGAAATGGAAC
>JAEYQF010000300.1 GCA_023410155.1 Verrucomicrobiota bacterium
GGACTGCTGCGCACCGAGTTCCCGTCGCGCTTTTCTCAATACGAGGCGCTCTACGGCGCCGCGGCGGCTACGGCGCATCCGCACCGCGCAAAGGGCGTTCTGTGGATCCTCAACGATGGCACGCTCCGGCGCGCCATTTACGACCGCAGCGGCCGCTTGGATCGCTTCGAAGTGGATTCGCCGCCGAGCTTCGCCTTCACGTTTTCTTACGACCTGGATGTGCTGATCGTGGGCACCGACCAAGGCTCCTATTACCGGAGCGACTCCGGCTGGGTGCTCTTCGCGCCGGAGCTCCGGGAGATGCGAATCACAGAGACGAAGCGACCTGATGGACGCTGGCTCTGGGTAGCGAACCAAAAGGCGGGCTGGATTTGGCGCACCGAACAGGGAGGACTCGAGTTTACGACCGAACCATTGCCCGGCCTCGATCGCGTCTATGGGCTCCAGCGAGATGGCCACGGCTGGACCTGGGCCGAACGTGGCGCCGGACGCGTCATGCGGATCCGCGGCGTGGGAGACCGGATCGAAAGCGAATTCTTCGACAGCAAAGAGGGCTTGCCGCCGGGCTGGGTGCAGGTCTTCGCGATCGGCGAGCAGGTTTACTTCAACGCCGGCGATCGCATCTACCGCTTCGATGAAGCCTCCAGGCGCTTCATCGTGGATCCCGAGTTCCTCGCCCAATTGCCCGGCGTCAGCAGCATCACCGGCCGCCCCGCGCTGGATGCCTCGGGTCACCTCTGGATCTCGGCCGACGGCTATCTGCAGGTCCTGAAAAAAACCGCCGACGGCTGGCGCCCCTCGGGCGTGCAGGCGCCGACCGGCATGCTGCCCTATTTCTTCACCTTCGAAGAAAACGGCGTCGTCTGGATTCACTCTCGCCGGCGGATCACCCGCTACGATCCCAATATCGAGATCCTTCCGCCCGCGCCGCTCAAGGCCCTGATCACGCAGGTGAACCTGCCTGTCTCCGGCCGCACCTACTATCGCGCCGATCGCACCCTGCCGGCGTTGGAGCACCGCGACAATTCCCTCGTCGTCAACTTCGCCGCTCCCGGCTCCTCGCTCGCCGCCCCGGTTCAGTTCGAGGTGCGGCTCGACGGCTACGACGCCAACTGGGTGCCGACGGGAAGTGCGGGCAGCGCACTCTTCAGCCGCCTGGAGCCCGGCGATTACGTCCTGCGGGTCCGGCCCCTCTCCGGACGCCAGACCGGAGAGGAAGCCACCCTCGCCTTCACGATCCGCCCTCCGTTCTACGCCACGAACTACGCCTACGGGCTCTACGCATTTCTCTGCATCGCGGCGATCTTCGGCGCCTCGCGTGTATCCAATTATCTTGGACGCCGAGAAAAGACCCGGCTTGAGGCCGTCGTGGCGCAGCGCACGCGCGAACTCAACGCCAGCAACGACCAACTCGCCGCCCAGGTCGAAGAGATCCGCATCCTCTCGCAGGCCGTCGAGCAGAGCCCCGTCGCCGTCCTCATTGCCCGGCCGCTCGGGCTCATCGTCTTCGCCAATCCGCGCGCCTGCGAACTCACCGGCTTTACCTCCCGCGAACTGATCGGACGCGATCTCAACCAGCTTCGCGAGCAGCCACTCACCCCCGAACAGGAGGACTCCGTTCAAAGTGCACTCCGCCGGCGCGAGACCTGGCACGGCCAACTCACCGATCGCTCGAAATCGGGCCGTCTCGTGCCCGTTCGCGTCACCATCAGCGCGATCCGCGATTCGGATGGCGAGATCACTTACCTGCTCGTCTTGAAGGAGGACATCTCCGAGCAACTCGCCGAACAGGAACGCCGCAAGCGCCTCGAGACCCAGTTGTTTCAATCCCAGAAACTTGAGAGCCTCGGCACGCTTGCCGGCGGGATTGCGCACGACTTCAACAACATCCTCACCGCCATCCTCGGTTACTGCGAATTGGCCAAACTCGATCTCGGTTCAACCGACGCCGTGATTCGCGACCTCGATCAAATTCGCGCCGCCGGGCTCCGTGCCAAGGACGTCGTCGCGCAGATCCTCACGTTCTCCCGGCAGAGCAACCCGAAGCTCGCCCCCCTCGACTTGGCCGCACCCGTCGCCGAGGCGCTCAAACTGGTGCGCGCCTCGATGCCGTCCACGATCGACCTCACGGCCACGCTCGAGTCGGGCATCGTCCTCGCCGACTTCACGCAGATCCAGCAAGTCGTGCTCAATCTTTGCACCAACGCGATGCATGCGATGCGCGAGCACCCCGGCACCATTCGGGTTTCGCTCCGCGAGGTCGAAGCCACACCGGAGATGGCAGCCGAGCTTGCGCCGCTGCCACCCGGCCGCTGCATGTGCCTCACCGTGGTCGACCACGGCACCGGCATGGATCGCGCCACACTCGACCGCGTCTTCGACCCGTTTTTCACCACCAAGAAACCGGGCGAAGGCACCGGACTTGGCCTGTCGATCGTCCAAGGCATCGTCGCCACGCACCGCGGCACCATCCGGGTGCGCAGTTCCGTCGGCGTTGGCAGCACCTTCGAACTCTACTTCCCCATCAGCGAACGAGGCGCCGCGCCGACGGCTCCCATCTCCGGCGACGTTCCGCTCGGCAAAGGTGAAGCCGTCCTCGTCGTCGACGACGAACCCGCGGTCGCACGCTATGTGAGCGCCCGCCTCGAGCAACTCAACTACCGGCCCACCGTGTGCCACGACTCGCTCGATGCGGCGACCATGCTGAAACATCCCACGACGTCGTTTGCCGTCGTCGTGACAGATCTCACGATGCCACAACTCACCGGCGTGGATCTCATCCGTAAACTGCGCGACCGCGGCGACAACATCCCTGCCGTGATCATCACCGGCTATGGCACCGAAAACGTGCGGGCCTCCATCGCCGCGTTGTCGCACTGCGTCGTGCTGCAAAAACCTTTCTCCGGCGAGGAGCTCGCCGCAGCGATCCAGTCAGTGCTACCCCGCCAACGCACCCTGGACTGAGGCCCGAGTCGCAGCGAACAACGCTCCGACCCGATCCGCACCGTATTCCGACCGAGTCCGCACCGTGGCACGACCCGGTCCGCACCCTGGCACGACTCGATCCGCACCTTGGCACGATTCGTGAAGGTCACTTTCCTTCCGTCCTCATCCTGGGTTCCGAGCCCGCGGGCGTGACCACCGTGGGATTTTGGAAGAGCGAATTTGCCGGCACACTCCTCAGCGCCTGTTTCTTCGGCGAGCCGCCCGGGCTTACGAGATTGGCCGTCACGAAGATCAGGAGATTCCGTTTCTGCGCACTTTCGCCCTTCGAGCGAAACGCGCGGCCCAGGAGCGGGATGTCGCCCAGGATCGGAACCTTGTCGCTGACCTTCTTCACTTCCTCACGCGTGAGGCCGCCCATGACCAGGGTCGCCCCATCCCAGATCGTCACCTTGGTCGAGATGTCGCGCACGGAGAAGATCGGCTGATAAAATCCGGAAGGCACGTTGACGGTCGTGCTGCCGGAGATCGCGATGCTCGGCCCGCCGTATTCGACGAAGCCGTCGAACTCAGTCACGCGCGGATTGAGGTCGAGGCTGATGCTGTAGTCGTCTTCCTCCACCGTCGGTGTGACTTTCAACTCCACGCCGACATTGCGCGCGGTGAACTCCTGCGGCGTGCCGGCAGTGATCGCGACACCGGCCGAACCACCGCCGCTCGCGCTGCCGGTGCCCACCTGGGCCTGCGTTTGCCCATAGCTCTGCGGATAGCGCATCTCCTGCGCGACGGTGATGTTGGCCGGATTGCCGGATAGCACCGTGACTTTGGGCGCGCTGAGCAGATCCGTGCCTTGCTTCTGCGAGAGCGCGCGCACGATCGCATTGACGTCGAACTCGCCGATCACCGCGGAGATGTTGGCCAGCGGATTGGCCGTGGACGCGAGATCAACTCCGCCGGGGATCTGCGGCGCGTTGTTGACGATGGGGATGTCCAGCGCCGCGCTGCCCTGTTGCACGACGGTCTCACCGGGATCGTATTGGCCGTTGGCGTTCCCGTCCGTGAAGATGGTCGGCACCGCGGGTCGGATGATGCGTCCCTGCTGGCTGGATACGGTGTTGCTGAACGCATTCGCGAGCGGCCGGTTTCCGCTTTGGTAGGTCGCGCGGGCGCCGGCGTTTTGTTGCGCAGAGCGTGTCGTGATCGACCAGTTGACGCCGAGTTCTTCGAGCGCGCCTTCCTGCACCTCCATGAACTTGGCCTCGATCTCGACCTGGCGGACGTCGTTGTAGCGATTGAGGATGTTGCGGATGCGTTCGATGTTCCGCGAGGTCTGCGTGACGATCAGCGCGGAGCCGTCATAAGCGAGGCTCGCACCGGGCACCGCCACGGCGTCGAAGTTCACTCCCGCCTGCTGCAGAAACGCGCGCATGCCGGCTGCCTCGGTCGTGTTGGACACGCCTGCGCCGGGATCGTTGGTTGCACCGAGTGATGACAGGCTGTCGTGGCGCGTGGCGGTCGCTGTCGCGCTCACCCCGGTCATCCGCAGGACTGTCGCGCGGGTGATCGGAAAGAACGCGGTCTCGAGCGCCGACGTCTCGCCACCAGGTCGCACGATCACCGCGTCGGGCTGCACTTCGTATTGATAGCCGACCGCCTCGGTCACGAAATCGAGCACGCGTTTCAACGTGGTGTTGCGCAGCGTGAGTGTCACGAACGGCGCCTTGTTGGCCGGATCGAGCAACACGATATTCACGCCTTTGGAGCCGTTTTCCGCGGGATCGAAATCCTCCGACATGCTCCCGAGCGCGGCGATCACCTTGCCGATCTCGAGCCGGGTGAAACTGACCTGGGGCAGCACGATCTCATTCAGTTTCTGCGCGAGCGGGGCGACCGCGACCGCTGTATCCAGATTTCGGGTGCGCTCCTCGTAGAGTCCGGGCCGCTGCCAGCTCTTGGTGACCTCTTCGAGCAATTGTGCGCGCGTTTTTTCCCGATTGAGCTCTCCCGTGCTCGCCTTCGCGGTCGCGATGCGACGGAGAAAATCCTTCGCCTCGCGATTGCCCGGCTCGCGGGACTCGACCTCCCGGAACGTCTCCATCGCCAAATCCTCATCACCGGCGAGATATTGGCTGCGGCCTTTTCGCACGAGTCGCTCGACCTCGCTGGACTCCGGTTCCGGCGGAACATCGCTGTCAGCGCGGGGCAGCTCCGCGTCCGCTTGATCGCGAGCACGCGCGGCCTCCCGCTTCGCGGCCTTCGCCGCTGCGCGCGCCTGACGTTCGGCAGCCCGGGCGACCGCCTCGGATTGGCGGTCGGCGATGGATTGCCGCTCCTTGCGCAACTCAGCGAGCGTGGGAGCCGTCATTGGATTCGCGGGCATCGCGGCGATCGCGTCATCGAGTTCCGCGAGCGCTTCATCGTGACGCCCGGCCGAGGCCAGCTTCCGGGCTTCTTTACGCTGAGCAGGCACTCGTGCAATGAGATCGTCCACTCTTCCTGCCTCCTCGCGTGCGATGCGCTCCGCCTCGGCCTCGAGCGCGGCGAGTTCACGATCGTGTTCGGCCCCTTCCACGAGGGCAATCGAAGCGCGGGGCGATGGTGGCGCGGCTGACGGTTCTGGAGGAGCGGGGCGCGCTTGATCGGCAGCTTCGGCCTCGTTGATTTGCCGGAGCAGGCGTTGGACCGTGAGATCCCCCGGAGCGACCGCGAGCAGTTCAAGAGCGGCCTGGCGCGCCGCCGTCCACTCGCGCGCGTCACGCGCCCTCAGCGCCTCGGCCATCAATTTGATCTTGGTCTCCGTGGAGGTCTGCCCCTGCAGGTGAACGGCGGACGTCGCGAGTGCGAGGACGAGCAGGGCGGCCAACCAGACCGGCAGCGGGCGAAGTTTGGAAAAGAAGTTCATGCCGGATTCAAAGTGAAGCGTGGGTGGAGAGAGTTGCTGGGACCGGCTCACGGGTGAGCGTCTGCTGCTCCGGCGGGTGGTCGCCCGCACGCAGTTTCGTCACCGTCGCGGAGCCGGCGGCGAGATCGATGTCCTCGAGGCGGAACCGTCCGGCCTCCGTCGACCACTCGTCGCCGATCTTCATCTCGCGGGCGTCCTCGCTGGAGCCGGCGAGCCGCACCCAGGCAGATGGCTCCGCCACGTAATGCCGCTCCCGGCTGTTTAGCCTCACCGAGGAACCTCCCGCCCGATCGCGAACGTCGGCGACCGCGGCCGACACGAGCATGGGCGGACCCTCCTCCTGATCGAGCGGGATGCGTATGAGCTCTATGGATACGATCGACAGGCCTGCCGCGTCGGGCCGCCCGCCTTCGCCGGCGAGAAACGTCTCCCCGGTCGCGACGTTTTCGAAGACTCCGCGCAGGGCGCGCCCGGAACCCACGTAGCCCACCAGCTGCACGGGGAAGAGCGGCCGCTCCACCCGCACCAGTTCCAGGCCGAATGGCGGCGGAGGCGGCGCCAACTCCACCGCAGGCGTCGGAGGCGTGACGCTGAACCGCTGCGAACGCGCGTCGTAAAAAATCGAAGGCGGCGTGAAGACTTCGTAAACCCACTCGCGCCCGCTTTTCTGCGCCGGCGGTGCGACCCACACCTCCGGTTTCGCGGCTGGCGCGGACATGGAAGCCGGTTGATAATCGCCTCCCGAAAGGATCAGCCGCGCGTCGCGGTCGCCCAGGCGCTGCCGCGGTTTCAGTCCGAGATACCACGCCGCAGACGCCGCCAGGAGCAAGGCAGCCAGAACAAACACCAATTGCTCGGGGCGAATCGATTTCATGAGGCGGGCTCCGGCAGCTCGACATACTCAACCGTGACCGTGAACCGGGAGCTTGCGGGCGCGACTAGCGGCGCGATTTCTCCTTCGCTGCGCCGCGGCTCGGCACGCTCGTCCGGCCGCTCCACCTCGACGGACCGGACCACGAGAGGCAGCTCAAACGTGGAGAGCCGGTTGAGAAACGTGCGCAGGGTTCCCGTTCCGCCCGTAAACACCAACCGGAATGCCGTGGCGTCGACGAACCCCGGCACACGCGCAGTCACGCGCGGGTCGATTTCAAAAACATCCGCCGATGCCGTAGGTGGCGCCGATCGTGCCTCGCGGTGCACCGCCGACGCGGGGCGTTCACGCTGCGCCGCCAACAATCGATCCGGGCGGGCGTCGAACAGATGCTCGAGCAGATGCTGCATCACGAGGCGCTCGCGATAAATCGCGGCAATCTCCTCCTGCTCGGGCCCGACATGAGCGAACTCGGCGAATCCGAAGCGCTCGTCGGGCCTGAGACTGACGCCCGATCGCTCGGCACGGTGGCGCATACGCTCCACGAAATCCGCGATGTCGAAAAATGCGTCAGGCCGACGCTCCGGCACGCTTTGCATCTTCATCCGCTCGGCCGAAAGCCCGCGTCCCGTCAGATCCGCTCGCATCGCCGCGAGCACGGCGTTCGCCTGCTCGAGGTTCGCCGCGACGAGAGCGTCGTTCTCCGCGGTCGGCGCGGGTCGCGCTTGGGCCAGCGTGAGTGCCTCCCGCTCCTTTTGGCGCAACTGCGCTCGAACTTTCCCAAGTGCAAAGGCCCGCTCGACGCTCCAACCGGTGCAAACGACGCCAACCAGGACGAGCGTCAAAGCCGCACGGCCAAATCGGGTTGAGTTTCGAAGCCAGGACACGGCTACAAGGGGTTTCCTTCGTCCACCACCAACGTGAAATCGAACCGAAGAATTCCAGGCTGCAGGTTGTCGAACCGCTCGTTTTCGACCTCCGCGATAAACCGGGACTCTTTGAAACTCTCCAACAGGCGTCGCACGCGCGCATTGGAATCCGTGCTGACCTTCGAGAGCGGGTTCTTCCGATCAAGGAGGCGACCGCTCAATACAAGCCTCAGGCTCGGGTTGGCGGAGTCCCTGTCGCTGGCGGGCGGACGCGATACTACCAGCCGCTCGAGCCAAACATCCTCCACTTTGACCAGCCGGCTCTGCAGGTCCGTGAGGAAATTGATCCAGTTTGATTTGGAGCTGACGAGCCCATGCAGGGCGTCGATCTGCTGACGGACCTCTTGGAGCGCAGCGAGGTTGGACGCATTGCGCGACTGGATGGCCCGCGCAGGCCGCAACTCCGCCTCGAGTCCGGCGAGTTGCTGCTCCGCCTGCTTCACCGCTCCGCGATAATACCAAAGTGGCGGCAGGGCAGCGGCAGAAATCATGGCCGCCGCCGCGATCAACCAAGGCTGACAACGGCGGCTGATTTCGCGGCGCGCGAGCTCCGGGGGAAGCAGGTTTGCATCCGGATTCTGGATACCGGCGAGCGGCGCGGCCAAGCCGACGAGTTCGGCGAGGCACGCCGGCGAACTCGATCCCACTGCTTCGGCTGCGGCCGCCTCCACCTTTACGCGCCGCAGCGCGTCGAGCGGATGGACCGGGACGTTGAGCCGGGCCGCGAGCGCTCCTGCCCAGCCGTCCGCCTGGGCGGCGCCCCCGGTCAGATAGATGGCCGCCGCGCCCTCGCCTCCCGCCTGTCGCCGCAGATTCAGGACCGAACGCGTGATCTCGATCTGCAACCGGCCGAGGAACGCGTCCGCGGCGCGCTCTACCGCGCGTCGCCCCGGTGAATCCAGCGGCAGTTCCACCCGGCGGGACAACACTTGCACTTTCAACGCTTCGGCCTGGGCGAACTCGATCCGCAGTTCCTCCGCGATGCTTTGCGTGAGACTGTTGCCCGCCAGCGCGATCGTGCGGACGTAGTAGCGATCCGCGTCGATGAAGAGAAGGTGCGTGGAACGAGCGCCGACCGCGAGAATCAGCACGCGGTCGAGGACCTCCGGATAGTTGTAGCGAAAGGCCCGGCACAGCGCGAGGCAGCCGGGCACCGCGGCCGACGGCCGCGTGCCTGCCGCAGACGCCGCGGCACAGAGTTCCCGGAGCAGTTCCACCTTCGCGGCGGTCAGCATGATTTCGAGATCCAGGCCGTCCTGCGCCACCACGGTGTGGTCGAAAACGACTTCAGAAAGTGGATACGGGATGTTTTGCGCGGCCTCGAACTGCAGGATCTTGTCGCGCTTCGACGGATGCACCGCCGGCGTCTTGATGAACTTGGTCAGCGCGAGATGTCCCGGCAGGCCGAGCACGGCGCCGCTCGGCCCGGGTTCCCCCGCGAGTCCGGCGAGAGCGCTGGCAACACTGCCAGCCCACTGGGCATCGGAGGAGATCGAGGCATCGCAGGACGCCTCAGAGAACCTGCGCAACGACAGTGTCCGATCCCGCCCCAACACGAAGTCGCCACACCTCACGCGGCTCGCGCCAATCTCCAAGACTCTGGTGGCGCGCGGCAGCATCATGGTCTCTGGGCGTCGGACCGCAGGAAAGTGGGTGAGCCAGCCGGGTGATCCCACGCAAACGGCGTGAAGGGCTGCGGAACGAGAATGCCGTCGTTCCGCGGAGCTTCCCGGGCAACCGATTCATCGAACGCGCGTCGCGCCGCCGGCCGCGACAACGAAGTGGAGACACGTTCGCGCGCCGGCGAGGATCGGCCTCCCACGGACACTTCCGCCACCCAGAATCGAGGTTCGCCGCGGATTGAATCGCGACGCACGATCTCGGGCGGCAGATAGAACCGCACTTCGTTTCGGCCGGCCGGGAGGGACACCAACTCGCCTTCCACTCGATAGTATTCGACGCGCTTCACCGCCGTCGCGATTTCGCAGCCGATTTGGAGCGAAACGCGAACCCGCGAAAGCATGCGGCCGGGATCGTCCGGTCCGGGTCGCGCCTCGAGGATCACGGTGGCCTCTTGCCACGGACTGGAACTCGGAACGCGCGGCGCCTGCTCGAGGGAAAACTGCACCCCCACGACGGCCGCCTCCCCGGTGGACGGCTCTGCGCTCCAAACTGCGCACGGCAGCGCCAGGCCCATCGCGAACGGAAGCAGGAGACGTCGCATAACGGAGGAGTAAAAACTTGAGCAGCCCTCCTGCCACGTCACGCTAAAAACTTACGCTCATGACTCCCGCTCTCAGCTACAAGATCGCCGTGCTCGTATTCCTCGAAAACGCGGCCGGCGAGCAGTTGCTCCTCCTCCGTGCGAAACCACCCAATCTGGGGGTCTGGAGCCCCATTGGCGGCAAACTCGAGACAGCGTTGGGCGAATCCCCTTTCGAGTGCGCAGTGCGCGAGACCCGGGAGGAAACCGGCCACGAGATCACCGGGGCAGATCTGCACTTGTTCGCGATGATCGCGGAAAAGGCCTACGAAGGTCAGTCGCACTGGCTCATGTTTCTTTTCCGCTGCCGTAAACCGATCGCTTCGCTGCCGGCGGACATGCACGAGGGAAAATTCGGATTCTTCAGCCGGACCGAGATCGATCGGTTGCCGATTCCCGAGACGGATCGCACAGCGCTCTGGCCGATCTTCGACCGCTATCGGGATCGCTTTGTCGCCCTCAAGGCCGACTGTGCGCCGGGGAAACCCGTGCTCGTCGAGATCGAAGAGATCTCCTGAAACGCCGATGCGAAACCGGGGCGACACCACGCGTCACAAGTTCGGCGCGTGCGTTGCGTTGCGTCCAATCCACGCTTGATTTCTCAGCCTTCCAACTAACAGTTCACCGTTCACCACAAAACGATTCTCTTCCGTGAGCAAAAAACCGACCGCCACCGCTGAAAAGAAAGCCGAAGCTCCCAACGGGGGCGACTTCAGCCAAGCGCCTGTCAACGCTTCGCTCTCTCGCGAGGAGCGCATCGAGCTCTACCGCAAAATGGTGCGAATCCGCCGCTTCGAGGAGCGCAGTTTGCGGGCCTACCAATCCAAGAAGATCGGTGGATTCCTTCACCTCTACATCGGCCAGGAGGCTGTCGCTGTCGGCGCCTGTTCGCTGATGGGCAAGGACGATCACGTAATCACGGCCTATCGCGACCATGGACACGCGATCGCCGTCGGCATGGACACGAAGCCGCTGATGTCTGAACTCTACGGCAAGGCCACCGGCTGCTCGAAAGGCAAAGGCGGCTCGATGCACTACTTCGCGCCCGACCGGAATTATTGGGGCGGTCACGGTATCGTCGGCGGCCAGATCCCGCTCGGCGTGGGTCTCGCTTACGGTCTCAAGTATAAAGGACTGAAGGGCGCCGCGATGGCGTTCATGGGCGATGGCGCCGTGAATCAGGGTGCCGTCCACGAAGCCTACAATCTCGCCGCGCTCTGGAATCTGCCGGTGGTGTTCGTCATCGAGAACAACGGATACTCGATGGGCACGAGCCAGGCGCGCTCCTCCGCTGGCGAACTCGCCCAACGCGCCGCGGGCTACGACATGGATTGGGGCCAATGCCAGGGCCACGACGTCTACGAAGTCCGCGCGACCTTGGATAAATACCTCCGGCTCGCCCGCGAGAAGTCCCGCCCGAGCACGGTCGAGATCGACACCTATCGCTATCGCGGTCACTCCGTCGCGGATCCGGACAACACCTACCGCAGCAAAGCCGAGATCGAAGAGTATCGCCGCACCAAGGATCCGATCCAGCTCTTCCAAAACCAGCTGGTCGCGGAAGGCGTGCTCGACGAGGCCCTGATCGCGAAGATCGATGAAGAGGCGCGCAGCGAAGCCGAACTCGCCGCAGAATACGCCGAAGCAAGCCCCTTCCCGACCGTCGATGACATCCAGAAGGATGTTTACTGGGAGGCCGATAATCCCGCGAAACGCGCGTCCAAGGGCCGCTTGTTCTTCGACTGATCTCCGCGCGTCCTCTCTTCCCACTCCACCTCCGCAGTTTTTCCAAGATGCCCGTCATTTCTTACCGCGAAGCAGTCCGCCACGCCCTCTCCGAGGAGCTGGAACGCGACCAGAACGTCGTCGTCATGGGCGAGGAAGTCGCCCAGTTCAACGGCGCCTACAAAGTGACCGAAGGACTGCTGGCCAAGTTCGGCCCGCAGCGCATCGTCGATACTCCGATCAGCGAGGCCGGCTTCATCGGCATGGGCGTCGGCGCGTCGATGCTGGGCATCCGCCCGGTCATGGAGTTGATGTTCTGGTCGTTCTATTCGGTCGCTTTCGACCAGATCCTGAACAACGCGGCCAACGTTCGCTACATGTCCGGCGGGCTCATCAACTGCCCGATCGTGATCCGCGGCCCCGCCAACGGCGGCACGAACGTCGGCGCCACCCACTCCCACACTCCGGAGAACGTGCTGGCCAATCATCCGGGCGTGAAGGTCGTGGTGCCCGCCACGCCCTACGATGCGAAAGGCCTGCTCAAATCGGCCATTCGCGATAACGACCCGGTAATGTTCCTCGAGAACACCATCCTTTACGGCGAAAAGGGTGAAGTGCCGGCAGAAGAGTATATCATCCCGCTCGGCGTCGCCGACGTGAAGCGCGAAGGCACCGATCTCACAATCGTCACCTACGGCCGCTCGGTCCTGCACTCGCTGAAAGCCGCCGAGATCCTCGAAAAGGAACACGACGTCTCCGTCGAAGTGGTCGACCTCCGCACGATTCGTCCGCTGGACATCGACACGGTGCTCACCTCCGTCCGCAAGACGCACCGTGTGCTCATCGTCGAGGAGCAGAAACCCTTCGCCAGCGTGGGCTCGCAGCTCGCGTTCATGATTCAAAAGGAAGCGTTCGACGATCTCGACGCGCCCATCAATCGCCTCGCTACGGTCGACGCTCCGGCGATCTACAGCCCGCCGGTCGAGGTCGAGCAACTGCCGAATCCGCAGCGCGTGCTGAAGGCCGCGCTCGCGACCGTCGCCTGATCTGTCGCCCTCCTCTTCGTCTCACGCACCGCGCTACCGCTTACCATGGCCAACATCATCGAAATGCCGAAACTCAGCGACACCATGACGGTGGGCACGCTGGTCAAATGGCTCAAGAACGAGGGCGACACCGTCAAGTCCGGTGACATGTTGGCCGAAGTCGAGACCGACAAGGCCACCATGGAGCTCGAGTGCTTCTTCGATGGCACGCTGCTGAAGATTTTCGCCCAAGGCGGCTCCCAGGTCGCAATCGGCGCGCCCCTCTGCGCGATCGGCAAGCCGGGCGAAAAGGTCGACGCTCCCGCTGCTCCCGCACCGGCCGCGCCTCAACCCGAAAAGAAAGCCGACGAAACAAAGACCACCGCTCCGGGCGCGTCCACCACGTCGAAGAACGAGGTTGAGCCTCAGGTCGCAGCCACGCCGCCAGTGGCGTCCGCTCCCGAACCCGCACCCGCTTCGGCGACAGAAACGCCGGCCACAGAAGGTCGGTTGCGCATCTCCCCGCTGGCGAAAAAACTGGCGGCGGAAAAGGGCATCGATCCCCGCCGCGTGACCGGCTCCGGCCCCGGCGGCCGTATCGTCCGCGCCGATATCCTTGCCGCCGAGAAGAGCGGCTCTGCGAAAGCCGGCGCCGCAGCCCCCAAAGGCGCGTCCGCTGCCTTCGCCGGTGGCTCCGTTTCAAACAAGGGCCCGATTCAGGAAGAGAAGGTGGTCCCGGTCTCCAACATGCGCGCCACGATCGCGCGCCGCTTGGTGGAATCGAAAACGCAGATCCCGCACTTCTACGTCGAGATCGAGATCGACGCGGCGCCGCTGCTCGCGCTGCGCGAGCAACTCAACACGGGCTTGGAA
>JAEYQF010000347.1 GCA_023410155.1 Verrucomicrobiota bacterium
GTCGTGTCTCGCACTCACGACCGCGCTTGCCGATCCAGCCGCGCACCTGACTCACAACTTCACGTGGTTCGAGGCGGGCCAGGACGCGGTCCGACTCGGCTGGCTGCTCGATCCGCTCACCGCGTTCATGTGCGTCATGGTTACCTTTGTCGGGTCGCTGATCTTCATCTTCAGCACCGGCTACATGAAGGGAGACGCCAACTTCACGCGCTTCTTCTGTTTCCTGAGTCTGTTCGCGGCCGCGATGCTCGGCATCCTCGTCGCCAACTCGCTGCTGCTGGTGTTCGTGAGCTGGGAGTTGGTCGGCCTCGCATCGTATCTCCTCATCGGTTTCTGGTTTCACAAACCCGAGGCTGCTGCCGCCGCGAAGAAGGCGTTCATCACGACGCGCATCGGCGATCTCGGTTTTCTTCTCGGAATGCTCTGGCTCTATGACGCCACCGGCTCGCTGTTGTTCTTCGATGGCGGCGCAGGCGTGTTGGAATCCGACGCGCTCTCCTCCCTGGTGACGGAAACGACGCTCGGCGGTCTCGCCGTTTCGACCGCGATCGGCCTGCTGATTTTCTGCGGCGCGATCGGCAAATCCGGCCAGTTTCCGCTGCACGTGTGGTTGCCCGACGCGATGGAGGGCCCCACGCCGGTCTCCGCGCTCATCCACGCCGCGACCATGGTCGCCGCCGGTGTGTTTCTCATCGCACGCATTTATCCGCTGATGGCCGCAGACCTCGCGCTCGCCGAAGTGCCGGTGCACGCACTCACGATCGTCGCCGCCATCGGCGCGATCACCGCGTTGCTCGGCGCGTGCATCGCTGTCGCGCAAAACGACCTCAAGCGGGTGCTCGCTTTTTCCACCGTCTCGCAGCTCGGCTACATGATGCTTGCGCTGGGCGTCGGCTCATGGGTCGCCGCGATCTTCCATTTGCTCACGCACGCGTTCTTCAAGGCGCTGCTCTTCCTCGGTGCCGGCTCGGTGATTCACGCCGCACACCACGAACAGGACATCCGCCAGCTCGGCGGACTCGCGCCGCGGATGAAGATCACGTTCGCCACCTTCGCGATCGGCATGATGGCGCTCGCGGGCGTGCCGTTTCTCTTCAGCGGATTTTGGAGCAAGGAAGCGATTCTCCACGCCGCGCACGCGTGGCCGGTCTCGCAACTGCCGCTCGCCTTTGGTCTCACGGCGGTCGTGCTCACGGCGTTCTACATGACTCGCCTCATGGCCGAAGTTTTCTTCGGCAAACCTCGTTCGCACGCCGCCGAAGACGCACACGAGAACTCCGCCGTGATGACCGTCCCGCTCGTGCTGCTCGCCGCCGCGACCGTCGCGCTCACCCTGCTCGCCTGGCCCACGCCGTGGCTCGCGCAAAAACTCGATCCGCTCACGCCCACCGAAGCCGCACACGGTCACGGTTTGATGATTCTCTCGATCGCGCTGGTCGGCGTCGGCCTCGGCCTCGGCGCGTTTATTTATCTGCGCAAGAAGCGGACAACCTCCGCGGATGCCGACCCGCTCGAAGTTGCCGCACCGTCGGTTTTCTGCGCGCTCGCCCGTCGCCTCGGCTTCGACGAACTCTATGCGGCGACATTCGGTCGGCTCTTTTTCGCCCTCGCACAACTGGCCGACGCCTTCGACCGCCTGGTGTGGAGCGGCGCCGTTCGCACGGTGGCCACCTTCGGTCGGTGGATCGGCGTGGTGAACCAGGAAGTCGATGAAAACGTCCTCAACGGCGGCTTCGATTCCACCAGCGAGACGCTGCGTCACAGCGGTCAGGCTTACTCCAAATCGCAGAGCGGCGACGCCCACGGTTATCTTCTCACGATCGCGGTCTCATTCGTCGTCCTGGTTCTCGTGCTCGTGATCGGAGGTGCGCGATGAAAACTTTCCCGCTGCTCTCGCTCATCGTATTCGCGCCGGCGCTCGGCGCGGTGGTGCTCGCCTCGCTCCGCCGCCTGAGCAGCGGAACCAGCCGCTGGATCGGACTGCTCTTCAGTTTCTCCACGCTCGCACTCGGCGCAGTGGCAATCGCGGGCTTCGATACCAACGCGCCCGGACTGCAATTCGTCGAAAACGTGCCGTGGATCGCGTCGCTCGGCGTCGCGTATCATCTCGGCTTGGACGGCATGAGCCTGCTGCTCGTCTTGCTCACTGGCGTGGTCGCTCCTGCGAGCATGGCCGCCACGTGGCACGACCCGCGCCAGTCACGACTCCACGCCATGTGCATGCTGCTGCTGCAAAGCGCGGCGCTCGGGGTGTTTCTCGCGCAGGATTTTCTGCCGTGGTTCGTTTTCTGGGAGCTGAGCCTCGTGCCCGCGTTCTTCCTCATCAAGATCTGGGGAGGGCCATCGGCCTCGCGGGCGGCGTATCAATTTTTCACCTACACCGTCGCGGGCAGCGCGTTCATGCTCGCGGCTTTCGCCGCCCTCTACCACGCGGCGGGCACCCTCGATTTCGCGGCGCTCGCCGAAGCGCGCGAGAGCGGTGGGCTGGAAGCCGCACTCGGTGGCTGGCGCACGGCGGTGTTCGTGGGCGTATTCCTCGGACTCGCGGTGAAGGCTCCCTTGTTTCCGCTGCACACGTGGCTACCTGACGCCTACACGGAGGCGCCGCTCGGCACGTCGATGTTTCTCACAGCCGTGATGTCGAAGATGGGCGTTTACGGTTTCCTGCGGATCCTCTGGCCTCTCTTTCCGGCGGAACTGCACACGTGGGCGACGCCGCTGCTGTGGCTCGCGCTCGGCGGCGTGGTGCTCGGTGCGCTCGCGGCAATTCGCCAGCGCGATGTGAAGCGCATGATCGCGTATTCGTCGCTCAACCACGTGAGCTACTGTTTGCTGGCGTTGTTCGCGGTCGTGTCGGCGGTCGAAGCTTCGCCTGCAGCGATCCAGGCTTCGCTCTCCGGATTGCTGCTGCAGATGTTCAATCACGGCTTGTCCGCGTCGGCATTGTTCTTCGGTGCAGCGATGATTGCCCGACGCAACCACGGGCATCGCACGCTCGACGATTTCGGTGGCGTGCGCACGGCGATGCCGGTCTTCGCGGGATTGTTCGGCATCGCGCTGTTCTCGTCGCTCGGACTCCCGGGACTCAACGGCTTCATCGGTGAGTTTCTGATTTTCCGCGGCGTCTTCGGTCTCGCGCCGTGGGCCGCCGCGGTCGCACTCATCGGTCTGCTCGCGACCGCGTGGTTCCTGCTGACGGCGTGGCAGAAGATCTTTCACGGACCGCAGCGCGGCAGCGTGGCGACGTTTAACGATGTTTCGCGGCTCGAGCTCTTCACCTTGTTGCCTGGCGTGCTGTTGATGGTCGGGCTCGGGCTCGCGCCGCAACTACTCACGCACTTCATCAATCCGCTCGTCGCCCGCTGGGCCGGAGTTCTCCCATGAACGCGCTGCCTCTCGCGATCTATGTTTCTTTTGCCGGCGCGTTGTTGGCGCTCGCAGCCGGCGCCCGCTCGGCCACCGCCGCGCGCTGGACTGCATTGCTCACGGCCGCGAGCGGTTGGGCGATCACGCTCTTCGCGGCGTCCGGTTTCCAACCGACGGAGGCGCTGCAATCGCTCGTCAACGTGTCGTGGATTCCGTCCCTCGGTATTCGCTACCACCTCGCGGCCGACGGGATCAGCCTGACGCTCGCGGTGCTTACCGGCCTCGCGGCGACGGTCGGCGTGTTGTTCTCGTGGAACATCCAGGAGCGCGTCGGTGAATTCTTTGCCCTGTTTCTCGCGCTGATCGGCGGTGTGTATGGCGTGTTTCTCAGCGCCGACGCGTTTCTTTTCTTTGTCTTCTACGAGATCGCGATCGTGCCCAAATATTTCCTCATCGCGAACTGGGGCTCCACGAATCGCGAATACGGAGCGATGAAGCTGGTGCTGTATTCCTTCGCCAGCAGTGCGCTCGTGCTCGCCGGGCTGCTGTGGACCTTTGCGGCGGGGAGCGCCGCGAGCTTCGGCCTCGGCGATCTCGCGGTCGCAGCGGCAAATCTTCCGCCCGGGCAGCAATCCGCCGTGTTCGCGCTGCTCTTCTTTGGTTTCGCGACACTCGCGGGCATCTTTCCGCTGCACACGTGGGCGCCGACGGGCCACGTGGCCGCGCCGACGGCCGCGTCGATGTTGCTCGCCGGCGTGGTGATGAAGCTCGGAGCTTACGGCTGCCTGCGCGTGGCGATGCCGCTCTTCCCGGAAGCGTTTCTCCTCTGGCAACCGGTCATCGCGTGGCTCGCGATCGCCGGCATTCTCTACGCGGGCTGCGTCGCACTCGTGCAGGAGGATTTCAAGTTCGTCATCGCCTACTCGAGCGTGAGCCACATGGGCTTCGTGCTGCTCGGACTGGCGGCGGGCAACGTGCGGGCGGTCTCCGGCGCCGTCCTGCAAATGTTCTCCCACGGCGTGATTGCCGGCCTCCTCTTCGCGGTCGTCGGCCGCATGGTCTATGAGCGCACGCACACGCGTCGACTCGCTGATCTGCGAGCGATGCCGCTCTTTCGCTGGATGCCGGGAGCAACGCTCGTGTTCGTCGTGGCGGGCGTCGCTTCGATGGGCTTCCCGGGCTTCTCCGGATTCCCCGCGGAGTTTTCGATATTGATCGGCACGTGGGCGACGTCGCCGGTGTGGGCGTTCGCTGCGGCAGCGGGCATCATCGTCGCAGTCGCGTTTACGTTGCGCGTGATCCAACTCGCGTTCTTCGGAAGGATTTCGACGGCCGATCTGCCGGCCGCACCTCATGAGGTCGCGAAACCGCTGACCTGGCCGGAAAAAATCGGCGCGGCCGTGATGCTCGCGGCGACGCTCCTGATCGGCCTCATGCCTGATCTGTTGCTCCGCTGGATTGAGCCGGCGCTTCACTCGCCCGCGTTCGAAGCGGTGTGGAAAGGACTCTCGTCATGATGCACGACTATCTCGGACTCGGCCGCGCCTTGCTGCCGGAACTGTCGCTCGTGCTCGGAGCGTTGCTGGTCATCGCCTACGATCTCGCGTTTGGACGAAGCGCGTCCGGCGAGGAGCGTCTGCGCGCGTCTGCGGCGATCGGCAGCATCGCGCTCGTCGTGGCCGCGTGGCACACGATGCGGCTGGGTTTTGCCGGGCCGGTGTTCGGGCAAGTGCTGATGTTCGACGCGCTCGCGTTGATGACGCGGCTGGGCGTGCTGCTGCTCGCGTTGCTCACGCTCGGCACGCTGCCGGCATTGCGCGTGCAACGCCACCCGGCCGAATACGTCGCGGTGCTGCTCTTCGCGACCACGGGCTTTCTTGTGATGGCGGCGGCGCAGCAGCTCCTGCTCGTGTTTCTCGCGATCGAGCTCGCCAGTCTATCGCTCTACGTGCTCGCCGGATTCGACAAAACGCGACCTGAGTCCGCCGAAGCCGGCCTGAAATATTTCCTCTTCGGCGGCATGGCAGCGGCGTTTTTGCTCTTCGGTTTCAGCCTGCTTTACGGACTCACCGGCTCGATCGAGCTGCCAAAAATTTCGGCCGCGCTGCAAGCCGGCGGCAGCGCGCCGCTGCTCTACGTCGCGCTCGCGATGATCGTGGTGGCGTTTGGCTTCAAGGCCGCGGCGGCGCCGTTTCACCTGTGGGCGCCGGATGTGTATCAAGGCGCACCGGCCGGCTCCGCGGCGCTCATCGCGTCGGCCTCGAAGCTCGCGGGCATCGTGGTGTTTCTGCGTCTTTTCTGACACGGACTCGCCGGCGTGGGCGGATCGTTTGCGGCGCCGCTCGATTCGCCGGGTTGGCTCACGTTGCTCGCGATCCTGGCGGGCGGTTCGCTGTTGCTCGGCAATCTCGCGGCGCTGGCGCAGACCAGCGTGCGGCGGTTGCTCGCGTATTCAGCCATTGGACACGCGGGTGTGATGCTGCTCGGCGTGATGGTCGCCGGGCGCAGCGGGATCGGGCCGCTCTTCTATTACGTGTTCACCTACGGACTCGCGACGGTCGGAGCGTTTGGCGTGATCGGCATCGTCGAGCGGCATGCCGGACGTTGCGACTCGATCAGCGATCTCGCGGGGCTATATCGCCGCTCGCCGCTGCTCGCGATCTGCCTGCTCGTTTATCTGCTCTCGCTGGCTGGCGTGCCGCCGCTCGCCGGATTCTTTGGAAAGTTTTCCGTGTTCGCCGGCGCGTTGCAGACGGCGGGAATGGCGTCGCCGGCGGGTGCGTTGACGCTGCTCGCGATCGCGCTGAGTGCAGTGGCGCTCTATTACTATCTCATCGTGCTCAAGACCGCGTGGGTGTCCGCACCGGCGTCCGGGTCGAACCGCATCGTGGCGCGACTCGATGCGCTGCCGCTCGTCGTTGCAGCCGTTTTGCTGCTCGTGCTGGGCGCGTTCCCGCACGTTGTGCTGCGGATGTTTCTGATCGGTTAAGAGTTCGCTAAACACCGGCGCGTCGCGAAGAGGCTCGTGTCCGGTCGCGCGACTTTCCTAGCGTCGGCCCATGCTTCTGCTCGCTGCCGCGAAAGCCCCCGCCGAGCCCCGCCTGACCGTGCTCGAGAAGATCCAGCACATCCCGCTGGAATTCTGGTGGAAACTCGGCGTCGCGATCCTCGCGATCGTGATCGTAGTCGTCGCACTGCGAAAGATCGCGCAGATGAACAAAGTGTTGCTCGGCGTCATCGTCGCCGTGTCGCTGAGTATCGTGGGCTTCTCGTGGGTCTACGAACGCAACGAGCCCTCGTGGGCCACGCCCGTCGTGCAGGTGCTCGCGGGATTTCTCCCGAGCAAAGGCAAGCCGCCGGGACGCTAGAACCCCCGGATCGCGGGTGAGTCATGGCGCCGAGCGGACTCCGCGCCCCACCGGCGGTTTCGTTCGCTCGGCGTTCTCCATCCGCGTGGAGTCGCGTCCATTCACGGTTCGATCACTCCCGCTCCTGGCTCCCGCCGGGACTGCGGCAGCGCTTATTATGACGCCCGCCCCGAAAAACAGGGTGGTTTTTGCGCAATCGCAGAGCTAGATGCATCTTTCCTCACTTTCTCTCATGGCCAAAACGCACTCTGATATCGGACTCATCGGCCTCGCCGTGATGGGCCAGAACCTCGCGCTCAACATCGCCGACCACGGCTTCCAGATTTCGGTTTATAACCGCACGACGGAAAAGACCGACAAGTTCGTGGCCGACAACCCGAACACGCCCGGCGGCCTCGTCGGCACGAAGACGCTCGAGGAGTTCGCCGCATCCCTCGCCAAGCCCCGCAAGGCCATCATCCTCGTCCAAGCCGGCAAAGCCACCGACGCTGTGATCGACGGCTTGGTGTCCGTGTTCGAGCCGGGCGACATCATCATCGACGGCGGCAACGCCCTCTGGACCGATACCATTCGCCGCGAGAAAGCGCTGAAGGAAAAAGGTCTCCGCTTCATCGGCTCCGGCGTATCCGGCGGCGAAGAAGGTGCGCGTTTCGGCCCGTCGCTCATGCCCGGCGGTGACATTTCTTCGTGGAAAGAGCTCAAGCCGATCTGGACCGCCATTGCCGCCAAGGTCGACAAGAAGACCGGCAAGCCGATCCTCGGCGCCGCGCCCGGCAAGCCCGTGAAGGGCGGCGTGCCTTGCACCACCTACATCGGCGAAAACGGCGCCGGCCACTACGTGAAGATGGTTCACAACGGCATCGAGTATGGCGACATGCAGATGATCTGTGAGGCCTACGAGCTGATGAAGGGCCTGCTCGGCCTCAAGCCCGCCGAGATGGGCGAGATCTTCTCCCAGTGGAACAAGGGCTCCCTCGACAGCTTCCTCATCGAGATCACGGCCGACATTCTCAAGCAGAAGGACCCCGTTTCCAAAAAACCTTTTGTCGACGTCGTCCTCGACACCGCCGGCCAAAAGGGCACCGGCAAGTGGACCTCGGTCAACGCGCTCGACATGGGCGTGCCCGCTCCGACGATCGCCGAGTCGGTCTTCGCCCGCTGCATCTCCGCCATCAAGGACGAGCGCGTCGCCGCCTCGAAAGTCCTGAAGGGCCCGAAGGTAAAGAAAGTTTCCCCGGCCAAGAAGAAGGACCTCATCCAGGCGATCCACGACGCTCTCTACTGCTCGAAGATCTGCTCCTATGCGCAGGGCTTCCAGCTCATGCGCACCGCCCAGGCCGAATACGGCTGGAAGCTCAACTTCGGTGCCATCGCGCAGATCTTCCGCGGCGGCTGCATCATCCGCGCGGCGTTCCTGCAAAAGATCACCGAGGCCTACGCGCGCAACCCGAAGCTCGCGAACCTGCTCCTCGACCAATACTTCAACAAGACCATCCAAAAGGCGCAGACCAACTGGCGCAAAGTCGTCAGCCTCGCGGTGGAAAACGGCATCAGCGTGCCGACCTTCGCCTCGGCGCTCAGCTACTACGACGCCTACCGCGCCGCCCGGCTCCCGGCCAACCTGCTCCAAGCCCAGCGCGACTACTTCGGCGCGCACACCTACGAGCGTGTGGACAAGCCGCGCGGGAAGTTCTTCCACGTCGACTGGCCCGAGCCGACCCGCCCGCAGTTGGAGGCGTAAGCCACCTGCGAATCAAAACCTCCCCTCCTCCAGCCGCGCCTTCTCAGGTGCGGCTTTTTTGCGTCGCACGCCGCGACTCATGCCAGAGTGCGTCCCGGGTCGGGACAAGGTGCGGACCGGGTCGTGCCTCAGTGCGGATCGAGTCGCGCCGATGTCCGCATCGACTCGTGACCGTGTGCGCTTCGAGTCGCGCCATCGTCCGGCGCGACTCAGGTCTTAGGTTTCGTCGGCGACGGCTTCCGGCTCGTCGCTGTGGCGGAGCGCTTGGAGGACGTTGAGCGAGTGATCGCCGATCGCCTCCATGTTGTTGAGGATGTCGATGTAGAGCATCTCGGACTTGATGATCTCGCCGTTGCCTTGCATGCGGCGGACGGACTCTTTGCGCAGGCTCTTGCGGGTCGAGTCGATCATGTTCTCGAGCTGATACGCTGTCTCCATGTCGGCCGGTGCCACGCCGCGCGTGAGCCGACTGGAGGAGAAATCCATGAACTGCAGCAGCACCTCGGAAAAGCTCTTCACCTGCTGGAACACCTCGGGCGGCAGCGTGCGGCGTTTGCGATGTTTGCGCTCGGCCAGCATGACGAGGCGGTAACCGCGGTCGCACATGTCCTCGAGCTCGGCCACGACGCGCAACATCACGGTCACGCGCGCCACGGTCTGCTCGCTCACGCCGCCAGCAGCGCAGCGCAAGAGATACTGCGTGGTCTGCACCGCCTGGCGGTCGCTCTCCTTTTCCAGCGCCTTCAGCCGGGTCACGTAAGCGTCGAGATTGTCCGGGGCTTTCTGAAACAGGTCGGAGAACCCGGCCACGAGATCACGGGTGATGCTGGCCATGCGCTGCACGTCGCGCTCGCCTTCGGCGAGATTGAGTTCGCCGGTGTGCGGGACGAGGGGCGACTCGTAGGTCACGTGGTCCTGCGTGGCGGCGGTGCTGGGTGCTTCCTTCACCAGGCGCGAAGCCAGGCGCGCGAGTTGCGGCACAAAGCCGACAAGGAGCGCGGTGTTGCAAATATTGAACAGCGAGTGGAATCCCGCCATGTGGAGCGGGATCGCCTCCTTCATCAGCGAGTCGCCCGGGATCAGCCAGTCGATGGCTCGGATGAAGGGCCCGAAGAGCACGATGCACCAGAGGACGCCGATGAGGTTGAACAGAAAGTGAACGCGCGCGGCGCGCTTGGCCTCGAGATTGCCCCCGAGTGCAGCCAGGTTGGCCGTGATGGTGGTGCCCACGTTTTCACCGAGGATGATCGCGCACGCGGTGGGATAATCGATCCAGCCCTTGTAGGCCATGGTGAGCGTGATCGCACCGGCCACCGAGGACGACTGCACCACGATCGTGAGAATGGTCCCGAAAACGAAGAAGATCAGCACCGAACCGAGGCCAAAACCCGTGAAGTTGGTGATGAATTCGAGGACTTCGGGATTCTGGCGGATGTCCGGGACCGAGTCCTTCAGATACATCAGGCCGAGGAACAGCAGACCGAAGCCCATGCAGAACTCGCCCAGATCGCGCAGCTTGGTGCGCCGCACGAACAGCAGCGGCAGGGCAACGCCCATGATCGGAAGCGCGATCGAGCTGATGCTGAACTTGAAGCCGAAGAACGACACGAGCCAGAAGGTCGTCGTGGTCCCGATATTGGCGCCCATGATCATGCCGGTCGCCTCAATGAGCGTCAGCAATCCGGCATTCACGAAGCTCACGATCATCACTGTCGTCGCCGACGAGGATTGCACCAGGCAGGTCACGAAGAAGCCGGTGCCGACGCCGGCGAAGCGGTTGCCCGTCACTCTCCGCATGACATTGCGCAACTTGTCGCCCGACATGCGTTGCAGGGCCTCGGACATGATCTTCATGCCGAAGAGGAACATGCCGAGGCCGCCGAGGAGGGAGAGGATTGCGCCGATCATGCGAGCGCACAAACGCTTGGCGGGCGGCCGCCTCCTCGGCAAGGCCGGTATTCGAAAACTCTCGTCAGCCCGACGCGGCTCCTCCGGCCGCTACGCGCTCCCGCGGTGGAGCCTGGCGCCCCACGGGCCGGAGATGGCAACGGTGTAGCCAGGGTTCTGCACATTCACGAAGAGCGTGCTCCCATCCGGCGAAAAGCAGGCGCCCGCGAGCTCGCCAGACCGGACACCGGCGGCGATCACGTAATACTCACCACGCGGCGTCACTCCAACGACGCGGCAGATGCCCGAGGTGTCCTCGCAGAGCACGAGGTCGCCCCACGGAGCGACGGTGAGGTTGTCGCAATTCCGCAGCAGCGCCGAGTCGTTGGGTTCCGAGAACAGTTCGAGCGTCCCCGGGTTCTCGCTTTCTCTCGCGGTCCCCTCGAAGGGGCTCGGGCGGTAGCGGAAGATTTGCCCCAACTGCGCGGGTCCGCCGTTGGTCATCGCAAAGTAAGCCGAATCGCCGCCGTGCCAGGCACCTTCGCCACGTGCGAAAACCGCCGCTCCGGCCGCTGCGCCACGGCGACGCAGATCGTTTTGCGGGCTGTCGACGTCCTCGAGATCGATCCAAGTCACGCGCTGCGGTTGGCCGACCGGGAAGCTCGTGGCCTGCCAGTTGCGGGTGTCCGCGCTTTTCCAATCCGCGAGCGCGAGCGCCTGCAGCCGCCCGCCTGCGGCCAGGTTGCCCGGCACCCGCGGGATGAACCGATAAAGCAATCCGTCGCCGAGATCCTCCGTCTCGTAAACGACGCCAGACTGGGGATCGACGGCGATCGCTTCGTGGCGGAAGCGTCCCATGGCTTTCAGTGGCACGGGCGTGACGAGGCCGGGATTCACATCGGGTTGGACTTCGAAATTATAGCCGTGCGGCTGCTCGGCGTCCGGCTCGGGCGACTCGTTGACTTCTTCGCACGTCACCCAGGTGCCCCACGGCGTCGGGCCGCCCGCGCAATTACGCACCGTGCCGGCGAGGCTCATGAAGTGCCGCTCGAGCGACTGTGTCTGAGTGTTGAACACGAGCGTGGTCGTGCCGCCGAGATTGGGCGCGATGCCGTTGCCCAGGTCGTAGATCCTCTCGCGGGCGACTCGGCTCATGCGCGCCTGGTCCCGCCCGAAGGGACTGAGCGCGACTTCCGTGCTCTCCAGTTCATGATTCCGCACAAGCAGCGTGCGACCATCGGGACCGGCAAACGCCGCCATGCCGTCGTGTTTCCCCGGCACGAGCAGACCGTCCGCCATCTCCTCGCCGGTCGCGGAGAACACCACCGCGCGGAAACCACGTGGCACGCGCATCGGCACTCCGGGAGTTTCGACCAGCGGCCCGAATCCGATCGCCTCAAACACCTCTTCCGCGCCCAAAACCGGGCGCAAGGCCAGGGATCTCAGGCCGATGAATCCGGCCGAATACAAGGCGGCAGAACGGAGAAAATCCCGGCGCGTCGTGATCATCGCTCGCACGGTAAATCTCCGTCCGCGCCCGTCAAGGTAAGGACCGGCTGTCGCCGGCCGCGGAGGCGCTACGGACGCTTCGACCGCCTTGCCCGCACTGCGATCAAGCCCAGGAGTGCTGCCGCCGCAGTGGCACCGAAACTCGAAACCTCGGGAATGGGAGTCTCCGGGAGCGGCGGACCGTCGGGCCTCGAGATCGGCGGCGGATTGAGCCCTCGATCCAGCACCCACGTTTGCACGTTGCCGAAATAGACGCCCACGCCGGTGACGAAGCGGCCATCTTCCGAAATCGCGAAGGGATTCAGATACTGCCACCCGGAGAGCAAACCACCCAACCCGTAGTCTTGGGTGAGCACGGTGGTAAACGCGACCGGGCCGCTGTCGACGGTCCAGATGAAACCTTCCCGCCGCGGCCTCGAATACGCATTGAGCGGATCGTAGTCATCCCCGCCGACGATGATCGACCCATCGAACGTGATTCCGCGCGGTGACATGGCCAGACCGTGGTAGTCGCTGTAGGCATTCGACAACGGAGCCAGCCCGCCACTCTCCGTCCATCGCGAGAAACCGAGTCCGATCAGCGTCGAGCCATCGCCCGACATACCGGTGACCAAATTTTGCGAGCCCGTGATGCCGAGATCCTCCATCCCGCCTCCCGGCGTCGATCGAAAGATCGTCCAACCGGTCGGCGTCGTCGCCGATCCCGCCACCACCGAACCGTCGTGCGAGACCGCCGTGGCCGCGGAATAGCCGCGCGCATTGCCCGACGGATGCCCGAAATTTCCCATCAACTCGTAACCGCCAGACGACGTCCACTTGAACGCGTCGGCTTCCGGATGGAAATCGTCGGTGATGCCGCCCCCCCGACGACCGTGGAGCCGTCGCCGGAAATCGCGGAAGGCAGCGCGGTGTTTTTCCCCGCCGGCAATCCGAGGTCGGTCATACCCGTCGACGAATTCCACACGAAGGGACGATAAACTGGCGACGAAACGGTGCTGTCGGGGCTGCTCCAGCCCGCGATCGCCGAGCCGTCGGCCGAGATCCCCACCGCACGACTCTGAGCGTCGCCGGGTAACGTGCCGAGGCTGACCGCACCCGTCGCTTCCGACCAGCGGTAGGCTCTGGCGTTGGTGGCGTTTCCGGGCGTGATGCCTCCGGTGCCGACCACGATGCCGTTGTTGGATACTCCGGTCGGCACCTGCAGCGCCGAGCCGATATTGAAAAACGCAATCTGCGCAGAAAGAGGAGAAACAAACGACAGACCGGCGATCATCGCCGCCGAAACCAGACCAACCCGACGAGAAGAAAGAGCGTGCATGGGCAAGTGGGGACGATGCTCAGAGCATCTCCCTTTCAGAGCAGCAGAACAATCCGGTGCCTTACTCGCGGAGGGATAAGCGGAACCAACATGCCTCGCCTCACCGTGAGTCGTGCCATGTTGCGGCCCGCCTCGGGCCCAATCCGTCTCGAGCCGTAACCAGAGGTCGCTTGCGGTATACTCCTCCGCCGCCATCTAGGGGACATGGTTTTGGTCCGCATCCTCACGTCCGTCGAACATCAGCCGCGCAGAGCGATAATCGTCACGCCTGCGCCTGCTGAGCGGCCACCCGTGCTCTGAGTTTTCTGCGTGAACCTGCGCAACTACCTCTTCGTCACCGGCGCCTACTGGGGCTTCACGCTCTCGGACGGCGCGCTGCGGATGCTGGTGCTGTTGCACTTTTTCAATCTCGGCTACTCGCCCGTCACCCTCGCGTTCCTGTTCCTGCTCTACGAGGCCTGCGGCATCGTCACGAACCTGCTCGGCGGCTGGATCGCGTCGAGGATGGGGCTGCGCGTCACGCTCGTATCCGGTTTAGCCCTACAAGTCGCCGCGCTCGGTCTGCTCGCGCTGCTCCGGCCAGAGTGGAGCGAAACATTCTCTGTCACGTGGGTGATGATCTCCCAAGCGCTCTCCGGCATCGCGAAGGATCTCACGAAGATGAGCTCGAAGAGCGCGATCAAGGTCCTCGTCCCCGCCGGCGCGAAAGGTGCACTTTTCAAATGGGTCGCGGTGCTCACCGGTTCGAAGAACGCACTTAAGGGCGCGGGCTTTTTCGTCGGCAGCTCCCTGCTCGCGGCCGCCGGTTTCGCCGGTGCGCTGTGGATCATGGCCGGCGCGCTCGCGCTCGTGTGGCTCGGCGCGTGGCTTTCGCTGCCACGGGAGATAGGCAAAGCGAAAGCCAAGGCCGGCTGGCGCGACCTCTTCGCGAAGACGCGCGAGATCAACGTGCTTTGCCTCGCTCGTTTCTTCCTCTTCGGCGCGCGCGACATTTGGTTCGTCGTCGGCGTGCCGGTGTTCTTGCGCGGCGTGATCGGCTGGAGTTTCGCGCAGGTCGGCGCGTTCATGGCGTGCTGGGTGATCGGCTACGGCGTCATCCAGGGTTTCGCGCCGGCGATCCTCCGCGGACGGGCCCCGGCCGGCGGCACCGCGTCCGCGATCGCGTTTGCCCTGGCTGCGGTCGCCGCGGCGATCCCGCTCGGTCTCGCGGCCGGTTTGCCGGCTGGTCCAGTGATCGTCGGCGGACTCGCACTCTTCGGCGCGATCTTCGCGCTGAACTCGGCGGTGCACTCGTATTTGATTTTGGACTACACCGACGGCGACAAAGTCGCGCTCAACGTCGGCTTCTACTACATGGCCAACGCCGGCGGCCGGCTCGTCGGCTGTTTGCTGTCGGGCGTCCTTTATCAACTCGCCGGGCTCGCGGGCTGCCTGTGGGGCGCGTTCGCGTTTGCCGCGATCGCGGCGGTCGTGGCCCTGAAACTCCCGCGCGAGGCCCTGCACGCCGACAAGCTCGCGCTCGCGACGGTCAAAGCCGACGGCGAATAACCCGATGTCTGCTCCCGCTCCTGTCACCCGGCGTCTGTCGTTTCTCGACCGTTATCTGACGGTGTGGATTTTCGCCGCCATGGCGCTGGGCGTCGCGCTCGGTCACTTCATCATCGATGATCCGGAGGCGATGTTCGCGCCACTTACCGTGGGCACGACGAACCTGCCCATCGCGATCGGACTGATTCTGATGATGTATCCGCCGCTCGCGAAGGTGAAGTATGCGCAGCTGCCGCGCGTCTTCGCCAACACGCGCATCCTCACCCTCTCGCTCGTGCAGAACTGGCTCATCGGCCCGGTCCTGATGTTTCTTCTCGCCGTCACGCTGCTGCGCGATCACCCGGACTACATGGTCGGCCTGATCCTCGTCGGGATCGCGCGCTGCATCGCGATGGTGCTCGTGTGGAACGATCTCGCGGACGGCAGCCGCGAATACGCCGCCGGTCTCGCCGCGCTCAACAGTCTCGCGCAAATTCTGTTCTACAGCTTCTTCGCCTGGCTGTTCATCACCGTCCTGCCGCCGTATTTCGGGCTGGCGGGCGCAGTCGTGCCGGTCTCGATGCGCGACATCTTCTGGAGCGTGATGATCTACCTGGGAATCCCGTTCGCCGCGGGTGTGCTCAGCCGCGTCGTGCTGGTGCCGCTGAAGGGCGAGGCGTGGTATGAGACTGTCTTCGTGCGGCGCATCTCGCCGCTCACGCTGGTCGCGCTGCTGTTCACGATCGTCGTGATGTTCCTCTACAAGGGCGACGCGATCGTGCGCCTCCCGCTCGATGTCGTGCGCATCGCGATCCCGCTGTGCCTGTATTTCGCGATCATGTTTCTCGTCAGCTTCCTCATGGCGAAACGCATCGGGGCCGACTATCCGCGCTCGGCCTCGGTCGCGTTCACCTCGGCGGGCAACAACTTCGAACTCGCGATCGCCGTGGCCATCGCGGTGTTCGGTCTCCATTCCAACGTGGCATTCGCCGCCGTGGTCGGTCCGCTCATCGAGGTCCCGGCCCTGATCGCGCTCGTGCACGTCGCGCTGCGACTGCGCACGCGTTTCGGCTCGGCCGGTGCGCACGGCGGGTGACGCCTGCGCGCCCGCTCTTCAGCACCGGCACGGTTTTGCCGCGCGGGGCGTGGCGGAGATGACTTTGCCGCGGCGGTCGAATTCGAAACGGCAGCAGCGGTCCAGCATCTCCCGCAACTGCAGCCGTGCGCGACGCACCCGGCTTTTCGTCGCCGTGACCGTGAGGCCGAGCGCCCGTGCGACTTCCTCGATCGACTCGCCTTGAAACTCATGCCGCACGAGCGCCACGCGATACGCCGGCGGCAATTCACCGATGAAGCGCCGCAAGCTCGGCCGCAGATCGACCTCGCCGTCACCCGTGGGATCGTCGCTCTCCAGCTCGAACTTGAGCGGCACATGTTCGCGGCGCGCGCGGTAGTGATCGACCACCGCGTTGCGCGCGATCCGGTAAACCCAGCCTTGCAGTTTCGAGGTGTCGTGCAGGCTCGGCAGCCCGGCGTGGATGCGCACGAACACGTGTTGCAACAGGTCCTCGGCGTCGGCGGCCGAGTTTACGCGTTGCCGCAAAAAACGCCGGAGCGGCTCGGCAAACTCGCGCCACAGTTCCGCCGTCTTCTCCTGCACGCCGGGTTGGCGTTCGGCGGCGATCATAGGTCGAGCCCCATCGGTCGGGCGTAGGGCATCTCGTCCCAGCCTTCTCTTCGCCAGAAGTGTTGCCCGCCGACATTGTCTTCGGCGACGAGCAAGAGCGCGCGCACGAGTCCCTGTTGTTTCAGTCCCTCACGGCAGCGACCCATCATCGCCCGCGCGACGCCGCGTCCGCGCCACACCTTGGCCACCGCGAGGTGATACACGAACCCGCGCCGTCCGTCGTGACCGCACAGGACGGCGCCGATCACGCGCCCATTCTCGTCGGCCGCGACCGTGCTCAGACCGGGATTGCGCTCCAAGTAACGCGTGAGCTCCGCGACGCTGTCGCCCTCGGCCACGTCGACGCCCTCCGCCTCGCTCCAAAGTTCGCGCGCCGCCGGCAAGTCGCCGGGCGTCATGGCTCGTATCGTTGCACCCATGGTGCCGGGTTATGTCGCTTCGCGTCCGCCGCAGCAATCTTCCCCGCAACACCCCGCGCCCGGCTTCGTCGCGGTCACTTCCGCGGCAAACACCGCGTGTTCGAAGCCGCGCTTCGCTTCCCAGCTGCGGATCACTTCGTCGCTGTTACCCTTCGCGCGGATCACGACGTCCACAAAACCCGCCTCGCGCAGAATCGTTTCGAGCTCCGACAGCAAGGTCGCCCCCGCGAGGCAGCCGCTGTGCAACGCGAGGTCGCGCTTCACCTCCTCCGGCAACTCGACGCGCGCCACGACATCCGACACGGCGATGCGCCCGCCGGGCCGCAGCACGCGAAATGCCTCGCGATAGACCGGCCGTTTGTCCGGGCAGAGATTGATCACGCAGTTGGAAATCACCACGTCGACGACGCCGTCCGCAACCGGCAGCGCTTCGATCTCGCCGAGGCGAAACTCGACCTGCGTGTAGCCGCCCTTGCGCGCATTGGCGCGGGCTTTGGTCACCATCTCGGGCGTCATATCCACGCCGATCACGCGACCTTCCGGTCCGACCTGCCGCGCCGCGAGAAACGCATCGAACCCCGCGCCCGCGCCGAGATCGAGCACCGTTTGCCCCGGACGAAGTGACGCGATCGCGACCGGATTGCCGCAACCGAGCCCGAGATTGGCGCCTTCCGGCACCGCGGCGAGATCGTCGGCCGAGTAGCCGAGCGTCCGCGACTGCGCGTCGGCTCCGCAGCACGAGGACGACGCGGGTTTCGCCGAACCGCAGCACGTGCTGGTTTCTTGCGCTTCCACGAGGGTGGTCGCGCCGGTGGCGATGTTGCCATACCGCTGGCGCACGGCCTCGCGGATGGTTTCAGGATCGTGAGTTTCGTTCATACACCGATGCAGACGGAGTCGCTCGCGCCGGGACGCAGGTTTTTTTGGCATTTTTGTCGCTCGCCGACTCGCCCGCGCCGCGGGACAACTCTTCCCGCTCATGAAAATCGTCGCTCTCACCGGAGCCGGCATCAGTGCACCAAGCGGCGTGCGCACGTTTCGCGATGCGGGCGGCCTTTGGGAAAACCACTCGATCGAGGACGTCGCCACGCCCGAGGGTTTCGCGCGCGACCCGGCGCTGGTGTTGCGTTTCTACAACGAACGCCGCGCCCAACTCGCCACCGTCCGCCCCAACGCCGCCCACCTCGCCCTCGCCGCGTGGGAACGCGCCCACGAAGTCGTGGTGATCACGCAGAATGTCGACGACCTCCACGAGCGCGCCGGCTCCTCGCGCATCATTCACCTCCATGGCCAACTCACAAAAGCGCGCAGCACGCTCGACCCCGACTACATCGTGGAGCTCGGCTACCGCCCGATCTCGCTCGGCGACCGTTGTCCGGCCGGAGCGCAATTGCGGCCGCACATCGTCTGGTTCGGCGAGATGGTCCCCGCGATGGACGAGGCCGCGGCCGAAATGGAAAACGCCGACGCAGTCGTCGTGATCGGCACATCGCTTCAGGTCTATCCCGCCGCCGGCCTCGCCGAACTCGCCCCCGCAAACGCCCGCCTCTTTCTCGTGGATCCACATCCCGGCCGCGTGCCCTCGGGCTATCGGGTGATCGCCCAATCCGCCGAGCTCGGCGTGCCGGCGCTCACGCCCGAGTTGCACTGTTGAACACATCGGGGTGGCACAGACCCCACGATCGTCTGGGGCTCACCCTGATGGCGGGATGCACGATCCTCGCTAGATTGCGGCGGTGCCGCTCGCACCGTCTGCATGTTTTTCGACTCGTGGCACAATCTTCTCCGCATCGTGTGCGTCGGCGCGCTCGCCTATGCAGCGTTGATCCTGCTGCTGCGGCTCTTCGGGAAACGGATGCTTTCGAAGATGAATGCGTTCGATCTCGTGGTGACCGTCGCGCTCGGGTCGACCTTGAGTTCGGTGGTCGTCTCGCAGGATGTGCCTCTCGCCGACGGCCTGACCGCACTCATACTCCTGCTCGGATTGCAATTCTGCCTCGCGTGGGCGGCGACACGTTCGCGACGGGTGAGCGGCGTGCTCAAATCCGAGCCTCGGCTCTTGTTCTTTCGCGGCGAATTTCTGCGCGAGGCGCTCCAGCGAGAAAACATCGAGGAGTCCGGCGTGCTCGCCCACATCCGTCAGCACGGACTCGCTGACCTGCGCGAAGTGGAGGCGGTCGTGCTCGAGTCCGACGGCTCGATGAGCGTATTGCCCGCCGGAGGCGCCGAACGCTCCACTCTCGCGAACGTGCAGAATTTTCCGCCCGGTCCAACTCCTCGCCACGACGCACCCCGAAGTTGAGCCAAAACACACTCGCACACTGGACGGAGGCATTCATCCAAGCGGCGAAGTGCGACGACTCGCGCCACGGAGCGGCTCGAGTCGGGACCGAGTGCGCACGCGGTCGTGCCAAGGTGCGGTTCGAGTCGTGCCAAGGTGCGGCACGACTAACCCCCTGATCTGGCGCAGGTCAGCGCCGAACTTCTCGAACTCGGAGTCGGCCTGGCTCGGATCCGGCAAACGCAAGAGCGACGAGGGATGCACGGTCACCAGCGCAGGGGCGCCGAACTCGGTCGGAAATTTTTGTCCACGATCGGTGAGCACGCGGACGCTGGGCTGTTTGAGCACCGATTGGGCGGCCGTGGCGCCGAGGCACACGATCAGCTTCGGCGCGAGCGCGTGGAGTTCGGCTTCGAGCCAAGGACGACATGCGGCGACTTCCCGGGCATTGGGTTTCTGGTGAATGCGCCGCTTGCCGCGCGGCTCCCATTTGAAGTGCTTCACGGCGTTGGTCACGTAGAGCTCGGCGCGATCCACGCCCGCCGCAACGAGCGCGCGATCGAAGAGTTTCCCGGCGGGTCCGACGAACGGTTGGCCCGTGCGGTCTTCCTGATCGCCGGGCTGCTCACCGACGACGACGATGCGCGGATGTTTCGGGCCTTCGCCGAAAACCGTGCAGGTCGCATTGCGCCAGAGCGGACAGGCGCGGCACGTCGCAGCCGCATCGCGCAGGAGCGCAATGTCGCGCGTCGCGGGGACTGGGGCGGGAGAGAATTCGCCGAGCGTTGCGCGACGCGCGGCACTCGCGGCGAGCATCTGGTCGGTGCGCGTGGGTGCACGTTGGAGCAGCTGGGGGATGATTTCGGCCTCGGGGAGATTCTTCCAGTAGCGGCGCGGCATCTCGTTGACCATCGCGCCGGTTTTGACGCGGGCGGGGTTGAAGATGCTGCCGTAGTAGCTGCGCCAGAGTTCTTCCTTGGCGTCCTCGGCCGGCGCGGCGCTGCGGTCGACGCCGGGAGAAAACGTGAGCGTTTTCCCGTCCCAATGCGCGCAGCGATCGGGGGTGAGAATCGACCAGCGCATCGCGGCAAAGCGGCCGACGAAGAACGGCGCCGCCAGCTCGACGATGTCGTGCGCGGGCTCGAACCATGCGACGAACCACGAACCGTCGGACGTAGCGACTTCGCGAAAGCGGACGAACGCATGCATCTTGTGCACCTCGCGTCCGATGGTCTTCGCCATGTGGCGGAGCGCGTGCACATCGGGATCGACCGCGACTTCGAGCAGGTGCGGCTCATCGTGCGTGAGTCGCCAGAGCACGCGATAAAGCAGCGCCCAGCGAGTCGGGTCGCGAAAGCAACTCACGTCGGCCGCCAGTTTCGCGAAGTCACGCGGCACGCGAATCTCCGTTTCTGCGGTGGGAGAGGGCGCAGGATCGAATGAAGGGAAGCCGAGCTGCGATTGGGCGTGGTGTTGGTCGATCCAGTGCACATCCGACGGCGCGAGCTGCTGCGTGAGGGCGCCCCGGGCCACGCGTTTCCAACCGGCGAAACTGCCGTCGAAGGAGAGCTCAATCATCGCGGGCGCCGGACATGTTCGGACGGCCTAGAGCTCCGTCGTGAGCGTGCTGGGCGCGGAGGCAAAAAGATCGAGCTGCTCCGCCGGGGCGGCGAAGCGGTCGCGGAGCTTCTCGTCGTCGAGGCCGTGCGCGGTGGGCGTGTGATCGGCGGTCTCGATGAACGGCAGCACTTTTTTCAGCGAAACTTTGAGCCGCACGAGATCGGCGAGGCGCACTTTGTGCCAGCGGCGGGCCTGGATGAGTTTGTCGACCGTCTTCACGCCGAGGCCGGGCACGCGGAGCAGCAGGTGCCGCGAAGCGCGGTTGAGGTCGACGGGGAATTGTGCGCGGTGGCGCAGGGCCCAGCTCAGCTTCGGGTCGAGCGCGAGGTCGAGATTGGGCGCGGCCGGCGTGGTGATCTCGTCGGCGGTGAACTCGTAGAACCGCATGAGCCAGTCGGCTTGGTAAAGCCGGTGCTCGCGCACGAGGGGCGGCGCGATCAACGGGAGTTTGCCGGACGCGTCTGGAATCGGGCTGAACGCCGAATAGTAAACGCGGCGGAGGCCTTGCTGGCCGTAGAGGCTGGAGGCGCGGGCGAGAATCGTGGCATCGTCGGTCGGCGTGGCGCCGACGATCATCTGCGTGCTCTGGCCTCCGGGCGCAAAGGAAGGCGCCTTCGGGCTCTCGCGCCGCTCGGCTTTCGCCTGATCGATGCGGGCGCGGATCGCTGTCATGGAATTTTCAATACGCGCCTGATTCTTCTCCGGCGCGAGCTGCTGGAGATCGGTGGGCGTCGGCAGTTCGATGTTGATGCTGATGCGGTCGGCCCATTTGCCGGCTTCGTCGATCAGCGCCTGGCTGGCCTCGGGAATCGTCTTGAGGTGAATGTAGCCGCGGAACTCGTGCTCGACGCGCAACGTCCGGGCGACGGCCACGACCTGCTCCATGGTGTAGTCGGGATTGCGGATGATGCCCGAGCTGAGAAAGAGCCCCTCGATGTAGTTACGCCGGTAGAAATCGAGCGTGAGTTGCACAACCTCCGCGACCGTGAAGCGCGCGCGGGGCACGGAGCTGGAGACGCGATTGACGCAATACAGGCAATCGTAGGTGCAGTAGTTGGTGAGGAGAATCTTCAGCAACGACACGCAACGGCCGTCAGGCGTGTAGCTGTGGCAGATGCCGGTGCCGGTCGTGGAGCCAAGCCCGCCGGACTCGCGGCTGTTGCGGAGGGTGGTGCCGCTACTCGCACAGGACGCATCGTATTTGGCCGCGTCGGCGAGAATCGTGAGCTTTTGTTGCAGGTCCATCCGTGGACCATGAAACGTGTGACGGCCCACACCGGACGCAAATGACGCGGCCGCCGCGAGCGGGAGTATGCTCCCGCGCAGGAGTTTCCACCGGGAAAAAACGACGTCGCCCGGTTCGCGATCGGGGCAGTCGCTGCGGGCGCCGGCCTTCAGCGTCTCCCGAGCTCGGCTGCGACCGCGTTGAGCACCGCATCGAGGTCAGCCGCGCGAAGCGGTTTCGTCAGGTGGGCGAAGAAGCCCGCCTCGCGGCTTCGCTGCACATCGTCCTCCATGCCGTAGCCGGTCAATGCCACCGCGAGAAATGTGCCCCGGCCCTTGAGCTGATCGAGCAAGTCGTAACCCGAACCGTCCGGCAGGCCGATGTCACTGATGAGCAGGTTGAAGGCCCGCTCCTTCGCCACCTCGCACGCTTCCGCGACCTGACTGGCCAGGGCCACGTGATGCCCCCGAACCGTCAGCAGCCGCTTGAGCGCAACCCGGGTGGATTCGTGGTCTTCGACGAGCAGAATGCTCAAGGCAGTCGCCGGGTTCGCGCCGTTTGACTTGCGGCTCCCGAGGGCGCCTGACCGCGGCTGCCCCGGGACCGAAGGCGCGAGCACCGGGAGCTCGATGACGAAGGCACTCCCGCTGCCCAGCCCCGCGCTTTCGGCGGCGATCGAGCCATGATGCAACTCCACGAGGGTGCGCGAGATCGCAAGACCCAGCCCAAGTCCGCCAAATTGATGCGCGGTGCCGGGCCGGGCGTGGTCGCCCTGGACGAACGCTTCGAAGGCGCGGGCCAGCTCCTCCGCGCTCATGCCGATACCCGTATCCTCCACCCGGATACAAACACGCCCTGCGCATCCGGCCGGCGCCGCCGAGACCGTCACGCGGCCGCCCCGGGGCGTGAACTTCGCGGCATTGCGCAGCACGTTCCAGAAGACCTGCTGCAGCCGCGTCGGATCGCATTCGACGATACAGGAGGACAGCTCCAGCACCGTGACCAGCTGGAGTTTCTTCGCCGTGAACTCAGCTTCCACGTTGGCAATCGCGTCGGCGAGGATGCGGATCACGTCGTGCGGGGCTTTTTCCAACTTGAGCTTGCCCTGGGTGATCCGCGTCAGGTCGAGCAGGTCGTCGATCAGCCGGGCCTCCAGCGCGACATTCTTCGCGATGCTCTCGAACGTCTCCCGCGTCTCCGCCGACAGGCTGCCGTTCTCGGCCGCCTCGCTGGCGGCGAGCAGCACGGGCGTAAGCGGTGTGCGCAGTTCGTGCGAGAGCGCCGCAAGAAATTCATCCTTCGCCCGGTCGGCACGCCGGGCGTTGGCCTCGGCCTCGCGAATCTGCTCGATGTGCGATCGCGTCTGATACTGCCGCTGTCGGCTGCGCACCGCGGCCTGCACCACGCTGACGACCGAGCGCATGGCCGTCGGGCGCTCGAGGATGGTCACGTTGGCCAGTCGACGGAGAATGTCGGTCGCACGAGCCGACTGCACTCCTCCCCGGATGAGCAGGACGATCGGCAGATCCGACCATTCTTCCTGCTGGCTGAGCACGCGCACCAGCTCGTCCGCGCGACTGCCTGCAATCAGTTCGTCGGTGCTCAATACCGCCGCGGCACCGTCCTTGATCTCGGCGATCAGGTGACTGATCGAACTGCACACGAACGTCGGCAAGCCGGCTTTTGCCAGGACGCGCTGGCTGACGTCCGCGTCCTTGCGCGTGGGCACGAGGAGCAGAACCCGGCCTTCCCGCTCAGCCGTTGCAGTGGACGCCGGTCCCATGGAAATCAGCCCGGGGTGTGCCCGCCCGGCAGAACCGGCACACCGGTCAGCACCGCGTGAAGCTGCGTCAGCGGCCCCGAAAGCGCGATGCCCTGCGGACCCGTTTTCAATTCGCGAATCGTATCTTCGTGGGGGCCGCTGCGCTTCTTGATCACCGAGATGGCGCGCTTCACTTGCCCCGCATGTTCGAAATAGCGGAACAACACCACCGCATCGGCCAGGTAGCTGGTGTCGATCGGCGTCTGCACGCGATCGCCAATCATGCCATGCTGGGCCACGACGAGGATCGTGCAGACGCCACGTTCGCCGAGATAGGCGAGCAACTCATGCAATTGCGCCGTGAGAAACCGCTCCTCGGGCATGGCATTGAGGTAACCGTTGAGGCTGTCGATCACCACCACGGAGGCGTGATCCTGCTCCACCGCCTCGCGCACCAGATGCGCGAACTCGCCCGGCGAAAGCTCACTGGGGTCCACCTGGCGCACACACAACTGGCCCGGCCCATGCCCCTCGGTAAACGTTTGCCCGACAGATTTGCTGCGCGCGACCAGCGTCTGGATGCGCTCGTCGAAGGCGAACACCGTGGCGTGTTCGCCCCGCCGCACGGCCGCCACCGCATACTGCATCGCCATCGTGGACTTGCCCGACCCGGCCGGCCCGAGAAACAGCGACGACGTGCCGCGATCGAGCCCGCCGCCGAGCAGCGTATCGAGCGCGTCGATGCCGCTGGGCACAGGCAAGAGCGGCCGATCGGCCCGGTGCTCTGCCGACACCAGACGGGGAAAAACGCGAAGTCCCCCGCGTGCGATGGCGAAATCGTGGAAGCCGCCCCGGAAGTGCGTGCCGCGAAACTTCACCACACTCAGCCGGCGGCGCTCGGCGCCATAGCCCGGAGAGGCCTGCGCCAACGACACCACACCGTGCGCGATACTCTGCAGCTGCAGGTCGGACCCTTCGCTCGTGCCGTCGTCGATGAGCAATACCGTGCAATTCCGGCCGATGAAGAACTGCTTGAGGGCCAGGATCTGCCGTCGGTAGCGCAACGAACTCTGTGCGAGCAGACGCATCTCCGACAGCGAGTCGAACACGACGCGCGTCGGATTGCTCCGCGTCACCGCATCGAGCACGAACCGTGTCGTTTCGCTCAGCTCGACTTCGGAGGGATTGAACATCGTCAGATCGTTCTCTCCTTCGAGCATCGCGTCCTTCGACATCAGTTCCACGATCTCGATGCCGTCGAGATCCCAGCCGTGCGAAGCCGCACCTGCCATCAGCTCCTCCTTCGTTTCCGACAGAGTGAGATAAAGCCCGCGCTCGCCCCGGCGCCGCCCCTCGAGAAGATACTGCAGCGCCAAAGTCGTCTTGCCCGAACCGGGATCGCCCGAGATGAGGTAAAGACGATTGGGGATGAATCCACCCTCGAGAATGTCGTCGAGACCTTCGATGCCGGTTTGGGAACGGGGTGCAGAATCTGCCATACGGATGACCAAGGATTGGGAGTCGGGGCCCGGGTTGCCGGGCGTTCCCCGCGATTTCTGGCCGTCCCGACGGCGGGGTCAATCCCGGGGCAGCCCGGTCGAACCATGGACTCGCGGCCGGGTAGCCGGTTCCTGCCCCGCCCTCCTCTCCGCAGCAACGCTCACCGTTTTCAGCCGCTGCAAGTGCGTGTCATCTAGGTCGCTGTGCCGCCTCTGGCCCACGGCTCCTGTTCGAAACGGATTGCTGCGCCGCGCGGCTGCGGCAGGTTGCCCGCGCCGAGACTCGCTCTCGCCCTCCGATCCGACCCACGTCCCTCCATGACTGTCGCCCCTAGATCCGCACGTCACACCGCACTCGTCCCGCGCAATGCGCTCGCCGGCGAGCCCGCGGTCGCCTCGGCCCGCGGTGAGATCAAGTAGCCCGACGCTCGCGAGCGTCTCGCATCCTCCGCGCCTTGTCCTCTGCTTCCGCCAACACTCCGCTGCCTTGGGCGCTCGCGTGGCGGCTGTCGCTCGGGCAAATCGTCGCGTGGGGCATCCTTTACTATGCGTTCACCGTCGTGGTCGGACCGATGCAGATCGGCACCGGTTGGTCGCGACCTTTTCTGAACTCCGGCCTGTCGGTCGGCCTGCTCGCGTGGGGCGTGGGAGCGTATCCCGTGGGTCTGTGGATTCAGCGCCATGGTGCACGAGGGTTGATGACGACCGCCGCGGCGGTCGGCGGCGCCGCGTTGATCCTCATGGGGACGGTCGTGGCGCCCACGGCCTATGTGATCGCGTGGGTGCTGCTCGGAACCGCGATGGCCGGCATGCTCTACGACCCGGCGTTCGCGGTGATCACGCGCGCGTTCGGCGAACACTACCGGCGAGGCATCACGCTCGTGACGCTGGTCGGCGCACTGGCGAGCACGGTGTTCATCCCGCTCGCACAACTCACCGTGGATGCATTCGGATGGCGGGGCGCGTTGATCGCACTCGGCCTGCTCAATCTCGCCGTCGGCGTGCCCCTGCACTATTGGGGGCTGCCACGAGCGGAGGCACACGCACGGTGGCCGCGGGGTTCGGCCACAGTCTCGCTGCAGGGCTGGATCGCGCGGTTTCGCGCCGATGTGGCGGATCCGCGTTTCCTGGGGCTCGCCCTCTGGTTCGCTTCGCACGCGGCGGTGTTTACCGGCCTGATGTTTCAACTCGTGCCGTTGCTTCAAGCGCGCGGCGTGCCGACCGCCACGATCCTGACCGCGATCGCTGTCATCGGCCCGATGCAGGTCGCCGGACGGTTTTTCCTCACGGCTCGGGCGAGTAATTTCTCGGCACTTCGCGTGGGCCGGTGGTCCATCGGCGGCGGCCTGGTCGCGGTCACGACGGCTCTGCTCGCGCCGCCATCGCTCTTCTGGCTGGTCGTGTTCGCCGCATGCTGGGGCATCAGCAATGGCGTCCAAACCATCGTGCGCGGCACAGCCGTCGCGGAGCTGTTCGGCCGCGAGCGCTACGCAGAAATCAACGGCGCACTCGCCGCGCCGTCAGTGTTGTCCAAGGCCGCCGCCCCGCTGGTGTTCGCCTCGGCGTGGACCTACTCAGGCCGGCCGCAGGTGGTGTTTGCCGTCGCGCTGGCCCTGCTTGCGGTTGGCGCACTGGGGCTGCTCGCAACCGTGCGTGCCACCCGCCGACTGGGCCGCGCAGGCGTGGCGCCCCTCGGAGCCGCAGCCGGTCTAGCCGCCCGCGCCGACGGCTGAACCGACACGCCCCTCCGGGCGGAGCGGCGTCGCCTCCAGCGTCTGGGCCGAGAGCCCTGCGACGTCCCGGTCCATCTGCTCGGCAGCCGCCGTGACCACGGCGGCCACAACGGGCGCCTCGCGGGCCAGCGCGGAAAGTTGCTCGATGATCGAATCCAGCTCGACGAGTTCGTCGCGCGTGGTGTCGATCTGCACCCGCACGTCGCCGAACATCCCCGCGAAAGCCTGCTCGTTGTGCAGGTGGTTGACTTCGATGAGGCCGGCGACATGCGCGACCTGGAGCGCCGTGACCGTGCGGTGCAGGTCCTGCGAGAGCTGATCGAGCCGCTGCAACTCGCCCTCCATCGAACGCAGCTCGACGACCGCGAGCTGGTTCGTCTCATGAAACGCCCGTTGCAACTGCTCGATCATCCGCCGGTGGCTGGCCAGCACCGACCCGTCGACCACCCCGGCGTCGGCCGTGAGCGCATCGAGGGACTCGCGGCAGAAGACGAGGGTCATCTCCATCTGCAGCCGCACCACCGAGAAATGGAAAATCAGCATGCGCAGTTTTTCGAGCACCCCATGGATGCGCGCGGTGAGGCCCTCGACCGTGCGCGAGATCTGCGCGGACATCTCGCCGAGATAACGGGCGATCACATCCAGACTGCGCCCCGCCTCGCCGAGCCGCGTGGATTCGAGCGCAGCGTTGATCGAAATGAAGCGAAACTCACGCGTGAGCCCGAGCACGAAGCGCGACTTCTCCTCGAGGCGCTCGTTGAGCGCGGCAAATTCGTCGAGGCGGCGATAGAGCGTGGTGATGTGCGCATAGGCCTTGTTGCCGCCGTCGTAAACGGCGCGCAGGCACCCGGCCAGTTTCGCCGCCGAGCCCGTCGCCACAAACCCGTCGGGCCAGCCCGGAATGATGCGGCGGTCCTCGCGTCGCAGCACGCCTTCGCGCACGCGCAACTCCTCATGCAGCAGCACGCGCATGAACGCATCGTAGTCGGCCCAGTGATGCGCTTTTAGCGTGGCCGCGAGCACCTCGTCCGCGGCATCCATCCCGTGTCGCCCTCCGTCGGGTTGGTTCGCGAGCGCGCTCTCGGCCGCGCGCATATCCGCATAGAGTTTCTGCAC
>JAEYQF010000034.1 GCA_023410155.1 Verrucomicrobiota bacterium
CCATCTCGCCGCCGTGAATCGAGAGCGGGAGCGTGGGATTCTTGGCGCGGAGCTGACGATAGGTGGCGAGAAAACGCGCCGGGTAGCCGAAGCCGTTTTCCTCGATGCCAGCCATATTGATGCCGACCCAGAGGTCGCGGTTGGCGTGCACGAACTGGTAGTTTTCGATGAGGCTCTGCTCGGCATTGGGTGCAAAGCGGAGAATGGTTTTCTGAAAACGCACGGTGACACCGGTCGCGACGACATCGGGTTGCGCGAGGCGCTGTTTCACGAAATCGACGGCACGGTCGACGGGGATCATCTGGCCGTCGTTGTCGGTGACGCCTTGCACGCCGAATTGCGTTTCGAGGTAAACGAGTCCTTCGGCGCCGAAGGCTTTCAGGTTCTCGACGAGTAGTTCGGTGCTGACGTGAAGATTGGAGAACGTCGGGCCAAGTCGCGGCCAGATGACGGAGAAGAATTCGTCGCGGCCCTCGCCGGCGACATCGAGCTTGGTGCTGGCGATCCAGCCGGCGCGCTCGGCTTTGGTGAGGTCTTCGAGGCGCACGTATTCCTTTTTTACCTCGGAAGGGAGCAGGTCGTAATGCTGCTGGCGGATGGTGCGGTAGCGCTGGCGGGGATCGATGGCGTCAGGCGCGGCGGCGAAACGCACACGCGTGTAGAACGTGTCGCCGCCGTTGCGCTTGGGGTCGGTCATCACGGCGTAGCGCCACTCGGGCAGATCGGAACCGGCGGCGTGGTTGTGGAGGTCGCCGCCTTTCGGAAGATCGTAGAGGAGCGCGTAGAGTTGCGCGGGCGTGGCGTGGGATTTCAGTTCCTCGAACCGCTGGGAAAAATCAGCGGCAAACGCGGAGGAAGCGAGAACGGCGAGAAGCGACAGGACGCGCAGGTGCATGGCCGCACCACAAGCAGGCGGCGCGCCGTGGGCCAGCTAAAATGAGTGGCCGATGGCGCGGCGGTTGCTAACGTCCGCCGCATGCTGACGCGATACTCGGTTGCCCCCCTGCACACGATGACGCGCACGCTGGCCGCCGTGGCGATGGGGCGTGAAAACGCCGACCTCGTGATCACGGGCGCCCGCGTGCTCTCGACCTACACGGAGCGGATCCATGACGACCGTGAAATCTGGATCAAAGGAGGTCGCATCGCCGCCGTGAAACCGGCGGGCACGGCGAAGACGTTGAAACTCTCTGGCAAAAAGCCGGCGTTCTACGATGCGCGCGGCGGCATCCTGGCTCCGGGTCTCGTCGATCCGCACATCCATATCGAGAGTTCGATGATGACCGCGTGCGCGTATGCCGAGGGCGCGCTGCTCAACGGCACGACGACGATTTTTTGCGACAGCCACGAAATCGGCAACGTGTGCGACGCAGCAGGCATCGAGTGGATGCTCGAAGACGCGCGGCAGGCGCCGCTCTCGATTTTCCTGACGGTGCCGAGCACCGTGCCCGCAACGACGCCTAAGTTCGAGACCGCGGGCGGCGATCTCACGCCGAAGAAGATCGGCAAGCTGTTCGACAAATGGCCCGAGGCCGTCGCGCTCGGCGAGAAGATGGACTTCGTGCAAGTGGCGATGGGCGATGAGCGCAGTCACGGGATTCTCGCCGAGGCGCTGAAACGCGGACGCCCGGTGTGCGGTCACATCTACGGACGCGAATTCGTCGCGGCGGGCGCGGCGAGCGGCATCACCGACACGCACGAGTCGATCGATCGCGAGATCGCGAACGATTTCCTCGAGGCGGGCATCTGGATCTTCTTGCGTGGTGGACCGCCGACGACGCCGTGGCACTCGCTGCCGCTCGCGATCAAAGCGGTGACTGAACTTGGCGCGAATCCCAAGCGGGTGTGCGTGTGCACCGACGACCGCGACGCCGACGATCTTTTCCTCTTCGGTATGGATTGGGTGACGCGTGAGGCGGTGAAAGCCGGACTGCCGCCCGTGACCGCGTGGAGCATGGGTTCGCTGCACGGCGCGACGCGTTACGCGATGGACGGGGAGATCGGCGGGCTCGGTCACTCGCGCCGTGCGGACATCGTGTTGCTCAACGACAAACTCGAAGTGCAAAACACCTGGTTCGGCGGCCAGCTCGTGGTCGAGAACAAGAAAGTGACGCCGCTGCTCGATCGTGCGTTGAGCAAGCGTTACAAGTATCCGCGCGCGGCTTACCAGACGGTGAAGCTGCCGCGCAAAGTGAAGCTCACGCCGGAGGTGCCGAAGAGCGCCGTCACGGCCAATGTCATCCGCACGGCCCTGCCCGGGATCATCCTCTTCCACGACAAGGTGCGACTTGAGCCACAACCCGGCACGACATGGGACGCGTTGTTCGCGCTGCACGGGTTGTGTTTCGTCACCGTGGTCGAGCGCCACGGCAAATCCGGCGAGGTCGCGCACGGGTTGCTAAAGGATTTCGCGTTGAAGGAAGGCGCGGTCGCGAGCTCGGTGGGCCACGACGCGCACAACATCATCATCGCCGGCACCAATGAAGGCGACATGCAGGTCGCGCTCGCGACGCTGAAGAAGATGCGCGGCGGCGTCTGCGTGGTGAAGAAGGGCAAAGTCGTCGCGAGCGTGGCGCTCCCGATCGCAGGTTTGTTGTCCGACAAACGAGCAACCGAAGTCGCCAAGGAATCGACCGCGCTGAAGAAAGCGTGGGAGGCGGCGGGCTGCACGCTGCCGTATATGGGCTTCAATCTGATCCCGCTCTCGGTGATTCCCGAAATCCGCATCACGGATAAAGGCCTCGTGACCGTGCCGGGCATGCAGATCCTGCCGCTGTTCGAGTGAGGTGACGCGTCGGTGCATCGCGATCTTGGCGACCTTCGCGTGGGGAAATAGAACTCCTCGCCGAGGTCGTGTGACGTGGTGCGGAGCTTCACGCGAAGTCCGCAACGTCCGCTGCACCGGTAAAACCGGCGCAGAAAACTTCCGTCGGACCTCGCCGCTTAACCGTGGAACGGCCAGATCTTGAAGAACTCCAGGAAGAAGATCGCGGCGATGCCGTAGGCCAAAGGCGTGAGCGATTTCGGGCGGCCCAGGCCGATCGCGAGCAGGACTGCGCAGATCAGGCCCATGCCGATGCCTTCGGCGATGCTGAAGGTGAGGGGAATCGCCAGCAGCGTGATCACCGCTGGTGCAGCGACGGTAAAATCCTTCATGTCGATCTCGATGACCGACTGCATCATGAAGACGCCGACGATCACGAGTGCGGGCGCGGTCGCCGCAGCGGGAACCGCGAGAATCAACGGAGTGAAGAAGAGGGCGCCCAGCATCAGCGCCGCGGTCGTGACGGTCGTCAGTCCCGTGCGGCCGCCGGCTTCGACGCCGGAAGCGGATTCGATGTAGCTCACGACCGTGGAAGTGCCGCAGAGCGCGCTGAGAAGGGTGGCGGTGGAATCGGCGATGAGAGCGCGCCCCGCTTTCGGCAACGTGCCATCGGGTTGGAGAAACCCCGCGCGCTTGGTCACGCCGATAAGTGTGCCGATATTGTCGAACATATCGACGAGCAGCAGCGTGAGGATGAGAGGCAGCGCGACGAAGAACGCGGTGGAGTTGGTGAGGAAACCGAAGCTGAGCTTGAAGAGAAGCGGCTCGGGCGAGGCAGGGAGCGACACGAGACTGTCCGGCAGCTGCGTGACGTGTGCTCCGCCCCCAGCGGGGATGAAAATGCCCGCGACGGTGGTAAGACCGATTGCGATCACGATCGCGCCGGGCACGCGGCGCGCGACCAGGATCGCGGTGAGCACGATCCCGGCCAGGCACAACGCGACCGGCCCGGAGGTGAAGTCGCCGTGCGACACATACGTGGCAGGATTCGCGACGATGACGCCGCCGTTTTTCAGTCCGATGAACGCGATGAACAGGCCAATCCCACAGGTGACGGCGAGTTTCAGGGAGTGAGGGATCGCGGCGATGATCTTCTCGCGCACGCCGGTGACGGACAGCAGGAGGAAGATGACGCCGTTGACGAAAACCATGCCGAGGGCTTCGGGCCACGGGACGCCGGCACCCAGCACAATGGTGAAGGTGAAGAACGCGTTGATCCCCATCCCGGGCGCGAGCGCGATCGGGTAGTTGGTGAGCAGCGCCATGATGACGGTCGCGATCGCGGCCGTTATCGCGGTCACGGTCACTAGTGCGCCTTTATCCATGCCGGTGGCCGAGAGAATCCCGGGATTGACCGCCAGGATATAGGCCATCGCGGCGAAGGTCGTGAGGCCGGCCTGAAGTTCGCGGCCGACGGTCGTGCGGTTTTCGTCGAGCTTGAAGAGTCGTTTGAGCATGGAGTCGTTACCGGACGGGAGCGGAGCGGGGTGGAAGCGGCGGAAGATTACGGAGGAAATCCACGGTGAACAGCGCAGTGGCGCGTGCAGCCTGGGCGAAGAACGGCACACCTTCGTAAGGAGCATCACTCACCACGCGGAAGGCGATGTAGCGGATTCCATAGGCATGCGCGAGCGCGGCGACGTGTCCGGACTCCATTTCTTCAACGTCCATGCCAAAGGTTTGCGCGCACCAGCGCACGCGATCGAGTTCGAGGTTGATCTCGTGCGCGGATCCGATGACGCCCGGGAATACGCGGCCCATGCGGTTGCGCGTGCGGAGCGCCACCTCGATACACTCGGGGTCGCCGTCGAAACCTTGCGGATAGGCGAGCATAGCGCCGGTCTTCGGATCGCGCAGTTGTTGCGGCAGGGTAGTCCACGTGAGCGGCGCGCTGCCTTCGCCCTGGGCGCGGAAAGGCGTGACGAACGGACCGTAATCCAGCGCACGGCGGCCGACAATGATGTCGTGCAACGTCAGATATGGCGCCTGCGCTCCACTCGTGCCCTGATTTACGATCAGCTTGGGTTGAAACTCTTCGATGCCCAGGATGGTGGACGTGGTGCAATTGATGATGGCCTGACCTGTGAGCGAAACGGCCACCCGATGCGGCCCGATGTTGCCGGTCCAAAACGTGAACGGCCCCAGCGTGGTCTTGGTCGCTGTCGGGCCCAGGGCGGCGACGATATCGCGGACCTCGAGATTCTCCGCGCCCTGCACGAGCACGTCGACGGACTCTGTCGCCCGGAGCGGCAGCGAAAGGAAGAGGGAGAGGAGAACTAACAAGGTTTTCATTCCCAGGCCTCCACGAATTCGAGGATGAGCATGCTGATTTCCGCGGGACTGCCGTCGATGAGGCGCAGACCCACGACAGGGATGCCGAATAATTTCGCGCAGCCCGCCACGTGAGCGCTCTCGGTGTCCTCCGTGCTCGTGCCCCACAATGCACGAAGCGCGGCGATCCGATCGGCTTCACGGTTGATCTGGTGAGCGGATCCGAGGACGCCTGGAAGGGTGCGGCCGCCGGGCGTTTTCAAGCCTAGGGCAATCGCACCCGCCGCGGAGTCAGCAGGGAAGGAGTCAACATACTGTTCTTTCTCGCCCGGAGTCATCAGCGCGTGAGGGAGTTTTTTCCACGTGGTGCCATCGCTGCCTTCGCCCAGATGGCGATGTTCGGTCACCATGCCGTCGAACGCCGCGAACTTTTCGCTTATCACCAGATCACCGGATCTCAGCGAGGGATCGTGGGCACGCGCGGTCCCAGCCGTCATGATCAGTCGCGGGGGGTGCGCGCGAATCGCGAGCGTGGTGGCGGCGACGGCGTTGAGCGGGTCACCCTCGGTGCGGGCAAGCACCACGGTTTTGCCGTCGAGCTGGCCCTGCCAGCTTGTCCAGCTCGCGCGCGTTGTCGTGACGGGCGAGACCAGCTTCGGGCGAAGGGAGGACAGCACTGTCTCGTCAGCAACGATCAGCAGATCGACGGGTGCGGCTGCTCTCGCGATGGTGCCCGCGCAGGCGGAAACGGCGGCAATGAGAACAAAGCGGAGGATCGTCATGGCAGCGGAGCGGACGGAGCCTCACTCTCGTAACGCGACCATCCTTCGATCAGCGCGTGCACCACCCGGCTGCCGACGCGATGCGCGGCATCCACCGCGGGGATGAACGCGGAGTAGTGTCCGATGCTCTCGCCATCGAGGCTCTCGGCCGCGGTCGCGCCGGGCCATTGCATGTCGTAATTGCTGGCGGTGCGCAGCACCAGGACGCGTTGGACGTCGGCCCGGCCGGCGCGCGTGAGATTCGTGAGCGAGCGCAACGTGCCGGTATCCTCCATGGCGGTGGTGACGTAGTTGCCGCGGCCCTCGGTGTAATAGTGCACCCAGTCGTTGGCCCACTGGTTCAGGAGTTTTCCGTGCCAGTAGGTGCTCGACGCGAGATTCGAGCCGACAAGGACTGACGGAGGCCGGAGGGCCTTGGGCGTGGCGGTAAAATGCGAGCGGAAGCGAGCGACCTCCGGGGTATCCATTAATTGGATATCACGAGTGATGCCATAGGCCCAGCGCATCAGCCCCGGATTAAGGACGTAGGCGTGGTCGACGCGTTCGTGGGCCGGCTGCATGGGCAGCTGGTAGGGCTGCTTCTTGCGCATCGGCACGTAGCCCGTCTTCCAGTCGGCCGGGATCTCGCGGGCATCGATCTCGTGGCCGAGGTCACCTTCGACGGCGAAATCGGTCCAAACGGCAGAACCGACCGAGCCATCGGCGGGATCGATCCCGGCGATGCC
>JAEYQF010000080.1 GCA_023410155.1 Verrucomicrobiota bacterium
AGCCAGGCCTGATTGATTTCGGTGGTGTCCGGATCGGCGACGCCGGCGCGACCGGCGCCGCCGGGGTTGAGGCCAGCCTGCGAGTAGCGGTCGCCATCGATCGCCGTGATGTCCTCGGCCTCGAGCATCGCCTTGAAACCGTGGATCGGAGCGGTGGTGAAACCCAGCCGCGTGCGAATCGTGAAGGCGTCGGCGTCCATCAAGCCGGTCTGCTCCACGGCTTCGTAGCGGGCGCGGACGTTGAGCGAGACTTTTCCTTTGGTGAATGCTTCCGCGAACGTATCGGGAGCCGGCGGAGCATCCGCGGCGACCAGCGCGGTCGCGAAGAAGGAAGGCGCCAGCGCGGCGCCAACGAGATAAAGCAAACTACGGGTCGTTTTCATGGTGTTGTGTCGGACGAAAAAGATGAGCAGGCAGGAGCCATCCCTCCAGCGAGGAGGCGTTTTCCCTTGATCCAGCTCAAGCGCTGCGCTCGGGCGGTCAGACGAACGAGAACAGCCTGGTTTTCTTCGGTCGCGGCGCGGATGGCGGGGCGGCATCCAGGCGTGCGGGCTTTACATGCGAACGGTGGTTGAGGAATCCGATGAGCTGCTCGCGCAACTCGTAGTAGTGCGGGTCCTCGAGCAGCGCGCGACGGTCGCGCGGCCGCGGGAATTTGATCTCCACGATTTCACCGACGGTGGCGGCCGGGCCGTTGGTCATCATGACCACGCGATCGGCGAGGTAGATTGCTTCGTCGACGTCGTGCGTGACCATGAGCGCGGTCTTCTGGTCCTTTTGCCAGAGGTCGAGCAGCACATCCTGCAGTTCGAAACGCGTGAGCGAGTCGAGCATGCCGAAGGGTTCATCGAGCAGGAGCATCTTCGGCGAGAGCGCAAAGGCGCGCGCGATGCCGCAGCGCTGGCGCATGCCTTGCGAAAGTTCGGCGGGTTTCCGGTGCATCGCATCGGCGAGACCGACCACCGTGAGATAATACTCCACGATCTGGCGGCGCTCCTCGCGGCTCGCGGTGTAGTAAACCTGATCGACGCCGAGCATGACGTTCTCGAACGTCGTGAGCCACGGCAGCAGGCAGGGCGCCTGGAACACCACGCCGCGATCGGGGCCCGCGCCGGTGACTTCCTTGCCCGCGAGAATGATGCCGCCGGCTGTGACATCGGTGAGGCCCGCCGCCATCGAGAGCACGGTCGACTTGCCGCAGCCCGAATGACCGATGAGCGCGATGAACTCTCCTTTGCGGACATTGAGCGTGAAGTCCTCGACGATCACCGCATCGCCGTTGGGCGTCGGGTAGGTTTTGCCGAGTTGAGAAAATTCGAGATAGGCGGACATGGGCGACGTGGAAGGTGTGAGTTGCGGGTGGCGAAGCGCGAGAAGGCGTGAGGGCGCGATGGAGTGGGAGAGACTCGCGGCGCCCTACTCCCGGGTCGCGACCTCCAGATTCTTCATCTCGTGCGGACGGAGCGGCGGGCGGTTCACGCGCGGAAGATCCAGATTTTCCGGCAGGATGTCGGGGAGCACGAGGCGCTTGGTGATCGTGGTTTTCCGCGACGCGCTGTAGCCGATGAGCTCATTCGTCACGAGCGCGCGCAGGCGCTTGAACTCGGGGTCGTGATTGAGCGCCTTGCGATCGCGCGGACGGGCGAGCGGCACGGCGATCGCCGGTCCGAGTTTCGCGCCGGGCCCGGGCGTCATCGGGATGATGCGATCGGCGAGCAGCAGCGCTTCGTCGACATCGTTCGTGATGAGGACGACGGTCTTGTGGTCGCGCTCCCAGATCTGCGCGATCTCATCCTGCAACGTCGCACGCGTGAGTGCATCGAGGGCGGAGAGTGGTTCGTCGAGCAACAGGATCTGCGGATCCATCGCGAGCGCGCGGGCGACGGAGACGCGCTGGCGCATGCCGCCGGAGAGTTGGCGCGGGAGTTTCTTCGCGTGCGCGGTGAGATTCACCATGCCGATGAACTTCGCGATGTGTTCGGCTTTCTTGTCGGCCGAGTAGTTCGGAAACACCTGATCGACGGCGAGGCCGATATTCTCCTCGACCGTGAGCCACGGGAGCAGGCTGTAGTTCTGGAAAACCACGCCACGATCCGGGCCTGGCTCGGTGATCTCGAGGTCGTTGAGTTTGACCGAGCCTGTATCCGGTTTCAGGAGACCGGCGACGAGCGAGATGAGCGTGGTCTTGCCCGAGCCCGAGTAGCCGACGATCGCGACAAACTCCCCGCGCTCGATCGTGAGGTTGACCCCGGAAAGCACCGAGTGCCCGCCGAAGGATTTGGAAACGTGGGTGAGTTCGAGAAAGGCCATCGGAGATTTATGATTGATGATCGATGATTGATGATTGCCGGCGTCGGTGGATGCTCAGCCGGCATGAACTCCAGCGAACTCAAAGAGAGGACGGTTCAGTTCGCGGTTCGTGTGCTGAAACTGGCCGATGCCCTGCCGCGAACCGCTTCGGGTCGGACGATTGCGAATCAAGTGGCGCGGAGCGGATGCTCGGTGGCGGCAAATTATCGCGCCGCGCTGCGGGGAAAATCCCGCGCGGATTTCGTGAACAAGATCACCATCGTTCTCGAAGAGGCGGACGAGAGCGAACTCTGGCTCGAGATCACGGAGCGCGCCGGATTGTTGCCGGGCAAGCGGCTGCAGTCGTTGCGCCGTGAAGCCGAAGAACTCACGCGGATCTTCAGCGCAACGCGCCGGACAGCTCGTAATCATAAATCTTGAATCGAGAATCATGAATCGCCGTCACGCGGTTTTGAACCGGCGCTCGAGCAGGCTCATCAGGCGGTCGAGGACAAACCCGACGATGCCGATGACCAGAATGGACAGGATGATGTGCTCGTAGATCAGGCTGTTGTATTCCTGCCAGAGGAAGCCGCCCACACCGGGCCGTCCCGTGAGCATCTCCGCCGCCACAATCACGAGCCAGGCGATGCCCAGACTCAGGCGGAAACCCGTGAACATATACGGCAGAGTCGCGGGGATCAGCACCTTGGTGAGCGTTTTCCAGCGCGAGAGTTTCAGCACACGACCGACGTTCAGGTAATCCTGCGGCACGGCGCGCACGCCGACCGCGGTGTTGAGCACGGTCGGCCACATCGAGCAGACCGCGATCGTGAAGAGCGCGCCATAGGTGCCGGCGTCCCTGCCCGCGCTCATGAAGAGCACGAGACCGAGCGGGAGCCACGCGAGCGGAGAGACCGGGCGAAGCACCTGGATGATCGGATCGAAGATCTTCGTGAACGTCTTCGAGAGCCCGAGGCAGAACCCGATGGGCGTGCCCACGACGAGCGCGATCACGTAACCCTGCGCGACAAGCACGAGCGAATACCAGGTGAAGCGCAGGATACCCTGATCCATCTCGCCGCGCTTCGCGAACGGCTGCAGCACGTAATCGCGGCTCGCCTCCCACGTGCGCCAGGGCGAGGGCAATTCCTTCGCCCAGGTCGCGCTGCAAATCGTCCAGATCCCGAGCACACAGGCGAACCCGAGCAGCGGGAGAATGAGCCAGTCCAGTTTCAGATTTTTCATGAGAGAGTGCTTTCTGCGGAGCGGCGGAGAGTTTCCATGCGCGTGGCAGCCGCCGAGGCGAACGCGATGGAGCAGGACAGGAGCGGCGAGAGGATGCTCTTGGCGACGACCACCGCATCGACTTGGTGGCGAAGCCAGAAATCGCCCTGGTTGAGCGTCGCCTGCAGCAGCCCGACCGGGAGGCCGAGCAACAGCGTGCGACGCCACACCAACGGATCACGACACACCTGCAGGAAGCGTCGCATGCGACTCATCGCGTCTCCTCTGATCGTGAAGAACGCCACGGGCGCTCAGCCCTTGAGATTGTTGACGGCGAAACTCTTCGCGTAGGCCTCGGGATCCGCGGGGTTGAACGTGATGCCGTCGAAGAGCGTTTCTGGAGCGTTGTCGGGACCACCGTGCGTGTAGCCGATCTCCTTCATCGCCTCTTCATAGATGTCGGCGCGCATCACCTTCTTGGCGACGCCTGCGTAATCCGGCTCGCCCGTGACGAGTCCCCAGCGGCGATACTGCGAGAGAAACCAGGTCGCATACTTCTCCTGCGGGTAGTTGCAGTTGCGCTTGCTGAAGTGCATGTAGAACTCGTCCTGCACCTGGCGGCCGTCGCCGAAGTCGAGCTGCCCCTGAAGCCGGCCGAGAATCGTCTTCGGATCGCAGTTGATATAAGTCGGCTTCGACACGATGTCGCACTGCTCGGGGCGGTTGCTCAGGTCATCGAGCCACACGCTCGCCTCATGCAGGGCTTTCAGCACGGCTTTCACGGTGCGCGGGTTTTTCTCCGCGAATTCCTCGGTGAACGCGCAGACCTTTTCCGGGTGGTCCTTCCAGAGATCCTGCGTGGTCATCGACGTGAAGCCGATGCCGTCGTTGATCGAGCGTGCGTTCCAGGGTTCGCCGACACAGAAGCCGTCCATCTTGCCGATCTTCATGTTGGCCACCATCTGCGCGGGAGGGATCGTGATGAGGCTCACGTCTTTGTCCGGATTGATCCCGCCCGCGCCGAGATAGTAACGCATCCACATCGCGTGCGTGCCGGGAGGAAACGTCATCGCGAAGGTCATCGTTTCCTTCTTCGCGTTGGCCGCATCGACAAACGGCTTCAATGCCTTCGGGTCAGCGCCCACTTTCCCCTTCAAGTCCGCCCGGAGCGTGATCGCCTGCCCGTTGCGGTTCATGAGCCACGGGATGATCATCGGTTTTTTCGGCGAGCCCGCGAGCCCCATGGTCGAGGCGAGCGGCATGCCGATGAGCATGTGCGTGGCCTGGATCGAACCGCTCGAGAGGCTGTCGCGGATCGCCGCCCAGTTGGCGCCTTTCGTGACGGTGGAGTTGATGCCGTATTTCTTGAACAGGCCTTTCTCGTGCGCGATGACGATGGGAGAACAGTCCGTCAGCGCGATCATGCCGAAGCTCAAGTCGGTCGTTTCCGGCGCCTCGGATTTGGAACCGGCCGTGGCCGCCCAGCTTCGCGGCAGATAGGCGAGCACGGAGGCCGCGCCGGCGAGACGCGCCGTGCGGCCGATGAATTCGCGACGGGAAATGGATGCGGTGATCGAGCTAGGCTTTGCCGGCCCCGCGGAGGTCGTGGTGGTGGATTGCTTCATGCGTGGTATGGGTGTGGAGGGCGTCGCGATGGAGGTCTTCGCGAAACAACGTGCGGGGTAACTCGGGATCGACGCCCGCCGGCAACAACCCGGCGGCGCGCAACTCGGCTTGCAGCGACGCGGCCTTCGCGGCCCTGGGGACGTTCGCTTCGCCTCGATGGAAAACCAAAAAATCAGGCACGTGCTCGACGCGCCCCTGGCCGCAATCGAACCGGCCGGTGAGCGCGGGCAGGATCGCCGCCGCCCGGACATTAAGATAGTTCGCGCTGCTCAGCAGCCCGGCCAGCTCCTCACGATGCTGCGGCTCGTCGCACCACACGCAGGCCTCGGTGAGCGCGGCGATCAACGCCCCGTGCTCCTCGGCGCGCTGGGTCGCGAAACGCTCCCCGACCATCAGCACTTTTTCAACATGACCGGGCGACAGCGAGGCGCTCCAGCCCGGGCACCAACCCGCGCCCGCCTGCACGGCGATGGTATTCCACGGTTCACCGGCGCAGAAGCCGTCGATCGTGCCGGCCGTCAGGTTGCGAAACATCTGGGCCGGCGGCACCACCGCGATCCGCACATCCGTGTCGGGATCGATGCCCGCCCCCGTCAGCCACTGCCGGAGCAGCAGATGGTGTGAAGAATATGGATACACCACGCCAAACGTCAGCCGGCTTTCGCCGCGCCGCGCCTTGGCCACGCGACGAAGCGACGCCGCGTCCACCGCCCCCTCGTTGCGCAGGGCGCTCGAGATGGTGATCGCGTTGCCGTGCAGGTTGAAAACGAAGCCGGTCATCACCGGGCTGGGCGCCGAGCCCAACCCCAGCGTGGCGGACCACAGCATCGGCGCGGGGGCCTGCGCCGCATCGAGCTCTCCATAGATGATCTTCTCGCGGATTGTGGCCCAGCCGACCTCGCGCTGCAGCGTCACATTCAGCCCATGACGTCCGAAAAGCCCGCGCTCCTGCGCCACCACCAGCGGCGCGGCATCCGTCAGCGCCAGAAATCCCACGCGAAGCGGGCGGCGCGAGACCGGGACAGAGCGGGGGGCGGGCGATGTTTTCATGACAGGCTCCATTCAGCCGCCGATATGCCAACGGTCGGCACTGGCCCGATAAGTGCTTCGCAAACATTTCATCCGGTCCATGAAACTCATTCATCCATGAGTCGCATCCTCGACAGTCGTCAGCTCCAAGCTTTCGTCGCGCTCGCGCGTTGCCAGAGCTTTACGCGCGCCGCCAAGGAGCTGTTCCTCACCCAGAGTGCGGTCAGTCACGCCATCAAGTCGCTCGAGACCGAGGTGGGCAGCCGGCTGGTCGATCGCGCCGGTCGTCGCGTGATGCTCACCCAGGCCGGCGAACAGTTTCTCCGCCACGCGGAGCGCATCGTGCGCGAGATGGAGGCCGCGCGGGCTGGACTCGATCAACTCACGCGCTGGGGTCACGGTCGTTTGCGCGTCGGCGCGAGCACCACCGCCTGCCAATACATCCTGCCGACCGTGCTGCGGGAGTTTAAACAGAGTTTCCCCAAAAGCGTGATCACGATCGAGCCGGGCGACCACGCGCGGCAGGTCGAGCTGCTCGAGAACAACCAGATCGATCTTTCCATCATGCTCGAGCCGGAGGCGCGCGGACAATTCGAGTTCGTGCCGCTCTTTCAGGACGAGCTCCGCTTTCTCACCTCGCCCATCCACCCGTGGGCCCGACAGGGTCGCGTCATCCGCGAGTCGATCGAGGAAGAGACCTTCGTGCTCTATAACAAGGCGAGCTACACCTTCCGGCTCATGGCGGACTATTTCCGCGAAGAAGGGATCGTGCTCGGGCATTTCATCGAGCTCGGCGCCATGGACGCGATCAAGGAACTGGTGAAAATCGGCGTCGGCGTCGGCGTGCTCGCCCCCTGGATCGCACGCGCGGAGCTCGAGTCGGGCGCACTCGTGGATTTTCCGCTCGGCCGGCGCCGCCTTCGCCGCACGTGGGGCGTCGCCCACCTGCGCGGCCGCCGCCTGCCGCTCGGCGAGGAGACATTCATCGGCCTCTGCCGCTCGGTGACGGAGAACTTCGAACCCGCCAACAAGCCCGCCCCCGCGGGCTGAGTGTCTCCACTTTTCGGATACAGCCGCGCCGCCATCCGCACCGAGTCGCGCCCGAGTGCGGACCGGGTCGCGCCAGGGTGCGGCATGAGTCGCGACCCAGTCCGGATCGCGTCGTGACACGGTGCGGCGCAGGTTGGGATCGTGTGCGGACTTGTGCGGGCGGCGATCCGCGCCGAAGTTGAGCCATGCTCAGCGATAACGATCTCGACGCCTACTTCGCCCGGATCGGCTACAGCGGCCCGCGCGAAGCCACGCTGCCGGTGCTGAACGCACTCGCATCCGCCCACGCGCGTGCGATTCCGTTCGAAAATCTCGATGTGCTGCTCGGCCGGCCCATCGCGCTCGATGAGGCATCGCTCGTGGGCAAGCTCGTGCACGCGCGGCGCGGTGGCTATTGTTTCGAGCAAAACGGGCTGTTACTCGCGGTCCTCGAGAAGCTCGGCTTCACCGCGCGGCCGATCAGCGCGCGGGTGCGATGGCAGAAACCGCGCGACTACACGCCGCCACGCACGCACCTGTTTCTACGCGTCGAACTCGACGGCCAATCGTGGCTCGTCGATGTCGGAGTCGGCGGACTGTCGCTCACCTCCGCGATCCGATTGGTGGAAAACATCGAACAACCGACGCCGCATGAGACCCGTCGCCTCGTGCGCGACGGCGCGCGCTGGCTCCACCAAGTTCAGATCGCGGGCGAATGGCTCGATGTCTGCGAGTTTACGCTCGAGGAAATGCCGCCAATCGATCGCGAACTCGCGAACTGGTTCACAAGCACGCACCCGGAGTCTCATTTCCGACATCGCTTGATCGCGGCGCGCGCCACGCGGGACGGACGGATCACGCTTCAAAATCGCGAACTCGTTCGGCGGCGGCACGGTGGTCCGTCCGAGGCGCACGTGATAGCCGATCACGACGAACTGTTGCGCGTGCTGGCAGACGAATTCCACTTGGAGTTCCCCGCCGACATCCGGATCCGCTGCACCGGTCTCGAGTGGTAAAGACCGCCGAGTGGGCGGCACGATCCCTCTACTTGCCGCGGCGGGAAAGCTCCATCTGTCTCACGAACTCGTCCGCCAGCGCGGCGGCCTGCTCTTTCGCCAACACCCGCGGGTCGTAGTGCAGATCGGCGTGCAGCCGTCCGGCCAGCACGCCCACGCCGAGACATGCAACCGTGCCCGCACGCATCACCGGGGCGGTGATCACCTCCGTGAGAACCGCTCCGGGCACGGCGAAGCGTCGGTGCGCCTCCGGCACCGGACCATGGTGAAAAGCCCGTCCGAAGTTCGTAAGCACCATCGTGGCGCGCACCTTTTCGCGACGCGTATAGCCGCGGATGCCACCCGGCATCCATCGGCACAGCCGGAGAATGCGCCAGAATACGCCACCGAGCCGATGGCGACGGATCAGCTCCATGTCCTCGTGTGCGCGACGCAGGAGTCGCTCGCGCTTGCCGCAGGATTTCACCGTGCGGTCGATGATGACCATGCTCACCAGATTGCAGGCCGGCATGCGCCGATCGAGCGTGGCGCGCTGCAACACCGGCACGCCCAGCCGCATCCAGTCGAGCGGTGCGTTTGGCACCTGCTCGCGCCGCCAGGCCCCGATCGCCGCCTGCAGATCGCGCATGATCATCTCGTTGACCGAGACTTTCGCGGCTTTCGCCGCCTCGCGCAGTTCCCGAAATTCTTCCGCGCTCAGATCGCGACTCTCCACGGCCGGATAATTCTCCACCCGGGATCCCTTCGCCTCGGGCGGAGTGTGCGGCACGAGCGGTGCAGCAGCGCGAAACAACAGGAGTTGTGCCGCCCCGGCGAGGCCCACAAGTTGCATCGGCAGGCCGGCTAAACGCTCGAGCCAGCCCAGGCCCAAATTGCCGCGGTCGCGCAGCAGCGCCGGAACACGCGTCGGCAATTTCACCGCCACTCCAAGCGCGGCCGCATAGCGGAAGAGCAACTCCTCGATCACACTCACCACGCCCAGCCCATCGACCAATGCGTGGTGAAATTGGGCGAAGAGCGCGGCCCGCTCGCCAGACTGCGCAAGATACAGATAGGCGCCTCGCCCGGCGCCCAGATCCAGCGGCAGCCAGCAGGGCCAACCGTGCGGGCCGAGTTGCTCCACCACCTCGATCGCAGGCACGGACGCAGCTTCGTCGATGCGCCACGACAAGCCTCCGAGCAGTCCGCGTCGCAGCGCCGCCCGCAGCAGTGGATGCTGCGCCGCGGTTTCTTGCCACGCACGTTCGAGCACCGCGGGATCGAGTCGGCCTTCCAGAACGAATTTGCCCACGTTCCAGCACGGGAAAGCTGGGCGGTCTTCGTGCACCAGATACTCCTCGAACGGCGTGAGTGGTAAAATCATCGTCATGATAGGCCGGCGCACTGGACTTGCCGGACGCGGGGCGTCATAGGGGTGGCGACCCGGCGAGCAAGCGTCCCGACGTCGCTCTCGTCAAGTTACCTCCAGTCCATGCTCAGCTTCTTCCAGGAAACCCGCGCCACGTTGCGCGCGCTCTCACTTGCGCGTGACAACATGATCGCGGCGTGGCCCAAGAGTTTTTACCGGCGCGAATTCATCGCGGAGAACATCCTCGGGCGACGGCTCTACATCATCAACTCGCCCGCCGGGGTGCAGCGCGTGTTCGTCACCAACGCCGCGAACTACCGGAAAAGCCCCTCCAACACCGCCACGTTGAAGCCGCTGCTGGGCCGGGGACTTTTCGTGAGCGAGGGCGAGCTGTGGTCACGCCAGCGCAAGGTCATGACGCCGGCCACCGGTCCCAATCGCCTGGCGCCTTACGCCGACGTCGTGCGCACCTGCGCCCGCGAGATGCTGCGCGAGTGGCAGGAGCGTGGGCCGAGCTTCGAGTGCGACGTCAACGAGCCCTTCACCCTCGTCACGGCCGAAGTGATTTCGCAGATCATGTTCGGCTACCGACTCGGCGCGCAGGGATGGACGCTCTACGAGGCGTTCAAGGACTATCAGGCCTCCGCCGGTCGCGTGCACATTGCCGAGATGCTGGGCTTCCCTTCGTGGATGCCCCGGCCGGGCCGTCTCGCCGGACGGAAGGCCGTCGAGAAATTCGACACCGTGCTCGCTGACATCATCCGCGCCGGGCGAGAGCGGGCGGAGCAACCGGCCACGCCCGACCTGCTGCAGATGTTGTTCGCGTATCGCGATGCCGAGGGGAAATCCATGCCGCCCGACCTCGTGCGCGACGAAGTGGCGTCGATCTTCCTCGCCGGCCACGAGACGACTGCGATCACGCTCGCCTGGGCGTTCTACCTGCTCGAACAGCATCCGCGCGCGGAAGAGCGCGTGCATGCCGAGCTGGACAAAGTGCTCGGCGGTCGCGAACCGACGTTCGAGGAGATCGAACAACTCGTCTTCTGCCGCGCGGTGATCGATGAGACGCTGCGGCTTTATCCGCCGGTTCACGTGTTCTCGCGCCAGGCGATCGGGCCGGATGAAGTCTGCGGCCATCCGATTCGCAAGGGCTCTTACATGACCGTCGCGTCCTGGGTGCTCCATCGCCACGAGCTGTGGTGGGACAAACCCAACAAGTTTCGCCCGGAACGTTTCCTCCCGGAAAACTCGGCGCAGATAAACCGATTCGCCTACCTCCCGTTTGGCACCGGGCCGCGCGTGTGCCTCGGCAAACATCTCGGCCTGCTCGAGGCCACGATGCTCTTCGCGATGATCGCGCAGCGTTTTCGGCTGCGCGTGAAACCAGGCGCCAACATCGAGCCGTTGGGTCGCATGACCCTGCGCCCGCGCTGGGGCATGCCGATGCTGGTGACTCGTCGCGACTGAGCCGGCCGGGAGCAGCGCAATCGCGCGCCGGCGAGACCGGGTTCGCGCAAGAGCATTGAAAACGAAACCGTTCCGGTTTCCGTGCGTCGGGAGCAGCACACCGCTGCCTCCCACCACCTTCCTCCTCCTCGCGACCATGCACCGTTCCCTTCGTCTGCTTTCCCTCCTTCCGCTTGCCGGCGCCTTGTTGCACGGCGCCGATCGCGTTCGCACCGGCGCGGTGGCCGAGACCTATGAGCAACTCTGCTCCGCTTGTCACGGCTCGCAGCTCCAGGGCGGCTCCGCTCCCTCGATGCTCGACGAGCAGTGGCTCGCCGGCGGCGACGACGCCAGCCTCACGAAATCCATCCGCGAGGGTTATCCCGACAAAGGCATGCCGGGCTTTGCCGCCGCCCTCGACGACCGGCAGATCCGCTCGCTCGTCATTTTCATCCATGAGCAACGCGCTCGAGCAGCGCGGGCCCAGACGAAGTTCAATCAACCGAAGGACGACGTCGTCGCCGAGAGCCAGCTCCACCGCTTCACGGTGAAAACCTGGGCCGACGGTCTCGTCGAGCCGTGGTCGATGACGTTTCTCCCGGATGGTCGCGCCCTCGCCACGGAGAAACGGGGCACGCTCCAGCTCATCGAAGACGGCGGCAAGAAACTCACCCAGGTGCGCGGCGTCCCGGCGATCGACAACGGCGGCCAAGCCGGATTCTTCGAAGTTCTCCCGCACCCGGATTACGCGAAGAACGGCTGGATCTATTTCGCCTTCTCCGATCCCCAAAAATCCGGCGGCCGCTCCGTCTCCCTCACCCGCATCATCCGTGCGAAGCTCCGCGACGGAGCCCTCGTCGAACAGCAGGACATCTACAAGGCTCCCCTCACCGCCTACCCCGGAGCCGGCGGCGTGCATTTCGGCGGCGCGCTGGCGTTTGATCGCGAGGGCCACCTGTTCTTCTCCATCGGCGAACGCGGACATGGCGCCAACTCCCAGAATCTCGCCGTGCCGATGGGCAAGGTCCACCGGATCCACGACGACGGCCGCATCCCGGCCGACAATCCTTTCGTCAACGACTCCTCCGCCGTGCCCACCATCTGGAGCTACGGGCACCGCAATCCCCAGGGCCTCGGCATCAATCCCGTCGACGGCACCGTCTGGGATGTCGAACACGGCCCCCGCGGCGGCGACGAACTCAATCTCGTGCGCAAAGGCCTCAACTACGGGTGGCCGGTCATCACCTACGGCATGAACTACGACGGCACGCCGATGACGGACATCACCGCGAAAGAGGGCATGGAGCAACCGGTCGTGCACTGGAC
>JAEYQF010000130.1 GCA_023410155.1 Verrucomicrobiota bacterium
GCGTGAGATCGAGCACGCCCGCCGGCCGGTGACGCTCGATCCACGTTTGCAGTGCGTGCACCCGCATGCGCAGCGCAATGTCGAGCACGAGTGGACCGTATTCGATGAGGAGATTCGCGTCTCCAGAACGTCGATACACGACCGCGGGCGAGGTGGGCCGCTCGGGAATCGCGTGGAGAATGGCGGGTTCGGGAGGAGTGGCAGGTTGCCCGGCAGGGACACCTCGCCCCACCTTCTTCTTCGCAGGTGCAAGCGACTCGATTTCCGCATCCTGCGCCATGAGAAGGACCCTGGCCTCCTCGGCGGTGAGCGGAACGAAACGAACTTTGTCGCCAGGCTTGAGCTGGCCCATCTTCCAGAGCTCACCGCTGGCGATCGTCGCCGGACACACGAACCCGCCGCAACTCGGGCCGTCGGGACCGAGGATGATCGGCATGTCGCCCGTGAAATCGATCGCGCCGATCGCGTAGGCGTTGTCGTGGATGTTCGATGGGTGCAGCCCTGCCTCGCCGCCGTCCCGTCGCGCCCATTGCGGCTTCGGTCCGATCAAGCGAACGCCGGTGCGGGCGGAATTGTAATGAACCTCGTAGGTCGCGCTGAACAGCGTCGTGACGTCGTCGTGGGTGAAGAAATCCGGCGCGCCGTGCGGACCGTAGAGCACACCGATTTGCCACTCGCGCGTCAGCGGCGAGTGCACGGAGGCTGGCGCACGCAGCAGCGGGGCCTGATCCGTCACACCTGCCGGCGTGAGTCGGTTCACTCGCAGCACGTCGCCGGTGCGCAAGGCGCGTCCGGCGTGGCCACCGAAGAGGCCGAGTGTGAACGTGCTCTTGCTGCCGAGATAGTCAGGCAGATCCAAGCCGTGCCTCACGGCCACATACGTGCGCAGACCCGCGCCCGCGATCGTCCCGAGCCGGAGCGTCTGTCCGGCCTTCACGCGGAACGCGCGGTAATACGGCGCCGGTCTGCCATCGACAGTCGCGATCATCTCCGCTCCGGTGAGCGCCACGATGGCCGTCGTGTTGAACCGCAACGTCGGACCCTGCACGGTGCACTCGAGGCCGGCAGCGGTGTCAGGGTTGCCGACGAGACGGTTGGCAAAACGAAATGAGCGCGCGTCCATCGGGCCGGACGGCGGCACCCCCACGTCCCAGTAGCCGAGCCGACCCGGGTAATCCTGAACCGTGGTCTGCGTGCCGCCTTCGAGCACCTCGATCGTCGACGCGCGGTAAGGCAGGCCGGCGAGGTATTTGGTGGTGACACCGCCGCGCGCGAAGCCATCGGAGGCGACGATCTGCCGAAGATAATCGAGGTTCGTCTCCAAACCGTGGATACGCGTGTCGGCGAGAGCGACTTCGAGTCGGTGCAGCGCGTCGGCGCGGTCGGCGCCTTTCACGATCACCTTGGCAAGCAGCGGATCATAAAACGCCGAGACCTCCGCGCCCCGCTCCACCCACGTCTCGATGCGCGCGGATGGAGCGAAGTGCACGTCGGTGAGGGTGCCGGCAGCGGGTTGAAAGTTCTTGCCCGGATCTTCGGCGTAAACGCGCACCTGAATCGACGCGCCCTGCGGCTGCGGTTTCCAGTTCGCGAGGTCGAGCGCGTCCTCGGCCGCGCGTATCATCCATTCGACGAGATCGACGCCGGTCACCTCTTCGGTGACGCCGTGCTCGACCTGAAGACGCGTGTTGACCTCGAGAAAGTAGAACTCGCCCGTGGCGTTGTCGTAAACGAACTCGACCGTGCCGGCATTGCGATAGCCCGCGGCATTGCCAAGTCGGGCGGCGCTCTCGAGCAAGCGCGTGCGCTGCTCGTCCGTGAGACCAGGCGCAGGTGTTTCCTCGATGACCTTTTGGTTTCGGCGCTGCACCGAGCAATCGCGCTCGCCGACGGCGACCACGTGGCCGTGCGAGTCACCAAAGATCTGCACCTCGATGTGCCGCGCGTGTTCGACGAATTTCTCGAGGAAGATTCCGCCTTCCTTGAAGTTGTTCTTCGCGAGCCGCCCGACGGCAGCAAACGCGGCGGACAGCTCGGCAGGTTTGCGGATGAGCGACATGCCGATGCCGCCGCCGCCGGCGGTGCTCTTGAGCATCACGGGATATCCGATGCGCGCAGCCTCGGCCTTGGCGTGTTCCTCGTCCTCCAGCAAAGCGGAGCCCGGCAGGAGCGGAACGTTGTGTTTCTGCGCAATCTCGCGGGCCGCGTGTTTCAGGCCAAACATGCGCATCTGGTCGCCGGTGGGCCCGATGAACACGATCCCGGCGGCAGCACACGCATCGGCGAAGCCGGGATTTTCCGACAGAAAACCGTAGCCCGGGTGAATCGCCTGCGCGCCGGTGGATTTCGCGGCCGCGATGATTTTCTCCGCATCGAGGTAACTCTGCGCGGCGGGCGCGGCGCCGAGGTGCACGGCTTCGTCCGCTTGGTGGACATGGAGCGAGTGCTTGTCGGCGTCGGAGTAAACCGCGACGGATTTGATACCGAGGCGGCGCAACGTGCGAATCACGCGGCACGCGATGGCGCCGCGGTTCGCGATTAGGACCTTCGAGAAAGGCATGGAGAGAGTTCGAGATCAGGAAATCAGGAGAAGGAGCTCGGAACGCGGCTCCCCTGATTTCCACATGAAGGGAATCAGGTGTTCCAAATCAGCACCTCGACCGGCGTCGGATTCCAGCCGTTGCAGGGGTTGTTGAGCTGCGGGCAGTTCGAGATCAGGCACACGACGTCCATCTCGGCGCGCATCTCCACGTATTTGCCGCCGGCGGAGACGCCGTCCTCGAACTTCAACCCGCCCTCGGGCGTGACCGGGACGTTCATGAAGAAATTGATGTTCGGCGGGAGGTCTCGCTTGGAGAGATCGAAGTTCGAATCCGGCCAGGTCGCCAGCGCGAGCAGGAAGCTCTGACGACAGGCGTGCATGTGCCGGGTCTTGTGCCCATAGCGCATGGTGTTGCTCTCGCACGAGCAGGCGCCGCCCAGGGTATCGTGACGTCCACACGTGTCGGCGGTGATCGTGAGCATCGTCCGCCCTTCGTTCGACATCAGCTTCGTGCCGGTGGTCAGATAAATGCCGCCCTGCTCGCGGATGGTGTCCTGCGCACTGTAACGCTCCGAAAAATCGTCGGCGCGGTAAAAGAGTGTATCCGCAGCTTGGTTACCTTCGAGGTCGACGATCCGCAGGACCTGGCCGGCCTTGATCTTGTGAATCCAGTAATCGCCCGCCGGGATGACGCGCCGGTAAACGGCCGCGCCGGGTTGGAGCGCACTTTCGGTGTAAATGAGCGTGCTCATGTCAGCGGTAGAGAAGCTCCGAGTTGTAGAACGCCCGCTCGTTTTCTGGACGATACGTGCGGCAGTAATCGTCGGCTGCTGGCGGATCGGAGCGCCACGTTTGCAGCTTCACGGGCTTGGGCCCGTAACTCGCGGCGGTGTCCTGCGGATGATGGCAGGTGGTGAGGATCACGAGCAGGTCCATCTCGGCACGAAGATCGATGAAATCCCCCGCCTTCGCGTGATCAGGTTGGAAATGCAGGCGGCCCTCTCCGTCGGCGAACACCTTGCTAAAGAAGTTCACGTTCGGAATCAGATCGCGGCGGCCGAGTCCCCATTTGGCGAGTTCGATGAGGAAATGATCCCGCGAGTTGCGGTGGGAATCGTTGCGCGCGGTCTGGTAGTTTTTTTCGCCCCACTTTTTCTTCACGATCTCCGCGGTGTCGTGGCCGCCGAGGGCGTCGTGCCAGCCGAGCGTGTCGCCCGTGATGGAGAGCATCGCGCGGCCCATGTCGGACATCAGGATGAAGCCGGTCGTGAGTTTCGACGTGTGCTGGCCCTTCAGGGTGTCGGGCATGTTGTAGCGGTCGATGAAGTCGTGCCGATTGTAGCAAACGAAAGACACGTTCGCGCCGCTCTCCAGTGCGGTGAGCCGCAACGTGCGCCCGCGCTTGAGATGGAACGACAGCGCGCCGCCCCCGGGAAGGACCTCCTCGTGCACGAGCCGGTCCGGCGCGATCTCCGCCGGCGGCATCGGCACGGGCCCGCCCGGACGCGGCGTGTCGAACGACGTGCCCGTCGGCGCGGGCGGTTGCAGGTGAATCGGGAGAGCCATCGGTGTTACGAAACGTTCGGTTTGTGTTACTGCAAGATCAATGCCAGCGGCGGCTCCCGAGGCGTGGTGCCCGTGGTTTGTTTCGCGTGAGTCCACCTCATCGGCGCCGCCTGGCGCGGCTCGCCAGGTCGCGCGATCCTAAAGCAGCGGCGGCATGCCCGTCGCTGTGAGATTCAGCTTTCCGTTCTTCACGCCGCGACAGGTGACGAGCTCGTCGGCCATCTTCTGCAGCTGGCGGGCCGGGCCCTGCACGAGCAGCACTTCCATATAGTTATGGTGTTCGAGGTGCACGTGCATGCTCGTGACGACCATGATGTAGTATTTGTGCTGGATCGCCGCGAGCCGCGCCTGAAGGCCCTTCTTTCGATAATCGTAGACGAGGCTGATCGTGCCCGCGACCGACTCGGTGCCGAGCTGGCTCGCGTATTCCACGAGGCCCTCGCGGGCGAGAGCGGCCACCGCCTGCGAGCGGCTCTGGTAGCCGCGGCGCTCCACCATCGTGTCGAGTTCGTCGAGCAGACTCTCGGGCAAGGAAACGCTGAAGCGGACTACTTTGTCGGAGGGCGGGCGCGGCATGACGGAGGGAGGCGTTGGGGTATTCGCAGGACTCATGTCAGCCAGCCTTCGATTGAACAAGCATGCGCGTGCACTCGCCTACTCCACTTCGTCGCCGACATCGGTGAGCCGCACGATCGGCAGCCGCTCGACCTGTGGCGTTTCGCGTTTGGGATGTATCAACGCGTCGAGTCGCCGGCGCGTCGCGAGGAATTCAGGAGAGGTCAATTGCTCCAGCGAACGCGGGCGCGGCACCGGCACTTCGATCACTTCCTGCACCTCACCAGGATTCGCCTTCAGCACGAGGATGCGGTCCGCGAGGAAGATCGCCTCGTCGAGGTCATGCGTGATGAAGAGCACCGTCACGTTCACATTGCGCCAGATTTCCAAGAGATGCGCCTGCATCTGGGCACGCGTTTGCGCATCGAGTGCGCCGAACGGTTCGTCCATGAGCAGGATTCGTGGATTGGCCGCGAGCGCACGTGCGATGGCGGTGCGTTGCTTCATGCCGCCAGAGAGTTGGGCAGGAAACGCATCGGCGAACGCGCCGAGCCCCACGAGGTCGATCCATTGCCGTGCTTCGCGATCGGCGGCGTCGCGACTCATGCCCGCCATCTCGAGGCCGAACATCACATTGCGCTTCACCGTGAGCCACGGGAACAGCGTGTAACCTTGGAAAACCATGCCGCGCTGCGGGCACGGCCCCGACTCCTCCTTGCCGTCGACCAGCATGCGACCGGAGGTTTGTTCATCGAGCCCGGCGATAATGCGGATCAACGTGGATTTGCCGCAGCCCGAGGGCCCGATCACGCATACGAACTCGCGCCGATGCACTTGAAACGAGATGTCCCGCAAGGCCGTGACCGGCCCGTTTTCGCCCATGAACTCGCGCGTGAGGTGCTGCACGTCCAGCACCACGGGGCGTTCCTTGATCTTCCGAAAGCGCTCGGCGACCGCGGGCGCCTGCGCCCGGTAGTCGGGCAAATCTGGATACGCGGGCACACTCATGCGGCTGCCCCCGGCGCCGAAGGTTTGTCAGGAAACAGCACGACGTCGCGACCAGCCACGAGCCGCTGGAAGAAGGAGCGAAAGCGGCTCGGTCGCGGATTCTTCCACGCGAAAAGACGCGCGCCCAAGAACGCGAGCACCTGATCCGTTACGAGTCCGATCACGCCGATGATGAGGATCGCGGCATAAACATTGTCGAAGTTCCGATACTTGGCCTGCTGGTTGATGAAAAAGGTTATGCCCGAGCTCACGCCGACCACCTCGGCCACGATCAGATACGTCCAAGCCCAGCCGAGCAGGATGCGCAGGTCGTTGTAGAGGTCCGGGAGACTCGCCGGCACCAACACCCGCCACACGAGCTGACGCCGCTTCGCGCCGAGCGTCTGCGCGGCCTCGAGCAGGCCGCCGTCGACCTTGCGCACGGTGTTCGCCACCACCAGCACCTGTTGGAAGAAGGTCCCGATCACGATGATCGCGATCTTCGGCTCCAGGTGAATGCCGAACACCGCCACCATCAGTGCCCCAAACGCCGGCGCCGGCATGTAGCGCACGAAATCGACAAACGGCTCCGTAGTGCGCGACACCGCGGCAAACGCTCCACACAAGATCCCGAGCGGCACTCCCACGGCCGAGGAAATCAGGAATCCCCAGAAGATCGTCCGGATGCTCATCCACAAACTCTCGTGCAGCCAAAGATCGCCGCGCAGCACCGGTTTGGTCGTAAACGCCGTGTAGAGCGCACGGCCTACCTCGTGCGGCGCCGGCAGGAAGATGGGATTACTCCGGACTCCCTCGGGCACCTCACCGCCGCTCGCCCTCGCCGCTGCGACCTCACGCGCGAAATCCTCCTTTGGCACGAGCTGACCAGGCCGCATCCAGGCGACTGCGCCCGGCTCGACGACCTTCACAACCGGGTGCCAGATCCAAGGCACATAGCTCACCACGCCCCACAGCCCAAGCGGCAGCACAAATGCGAGCACCGCCAGCAGCCGGCGCGATGACGCAGAGACGTCGTGCCGGACCTGGAACCATCGCTTGCGAGTCATGAGAGAAAAGTAACCCACGCCGCGCGGAGGAGTGCCGCGCGGCGCGTGGCAGAGACGAAACAGGCGAAGCGATTACTTCTTCAACGCTTCAGCCATGATCGAGGCGTCGATGTAGGAGGCTATGTCTTGTGCCTCCTGATACACCGCGTTCTTGACGTTGAAATCATCCGCGATTGCCGACGAGCCCGCGACGGAGCCGAAGCCATTCGAACTCGATGACATGATCCTCGAGCCCTCGGCGAGCGTGAGAAACCGCGTGCCGGAGAGAAACGCCGCATACTCCTTGGGGTCCACTCCCGCCCGTGCCGCCATGATCTTAATGCCATCTTCGCGCGTGGTAGCGTCGCTGAGATACGCGGCCACCTGATCCCAAACTTTGACGAACTTCACC
>JAEYQF010000133.1 GCA_023410155.1 Verrucomicrobiota bacterium
CGTTGGCCTGTTCGCTCGCGCGCGCGAGCGCCTGGTCGGCGGGCAGGAAGACGCGTTTGCCCGCATCGGAACCGGCCACGATGTCCGCCACCACCCCACCCTGCCGCACGAGCCCGTCGATCGTCACCTCGACGCGGTCCCCGCCAATCGGCGCGAAATACGCGCGCGGGAACAGCGTCGGCGGCATCGCCATCGCCTGATCGAGCGGCTTGAACGACGAGAGCGCCAGCCACGCAAACGGCACCGCGAAGACCGCCGACGCGAGAATCAGCAGCGCGTAGAGGACCGAGCGGGAAAAGACGGAGCGCGGCTTCATCGGCGAGCATCCTCCCCCGCAAGTGGGCCGAGCCTCCCGCCACGCCCCATCTCGCAAATCTCGCCTGTCATTCTGAACGCAGTGAAGAATCCAATGCGACTCGCGACACGCCCGGAGCCCGCGCAGCACCAGATGGATTCTTCGCTGCGCTCAGAATGACACTGGGGCGAATGATTGACGTGAAGGTTCATGCAAGGGCGCATTCGTCAGTTCAGCCGGTCGCGCGAGATGCGCGTCGCAAGCCACGTCAGCGTGGCGATAATGAGGAAGAGCACGTAGGCCATCGCGCTCGCGTAACCCATGCGCAGGTCGTAGAACGCCGTGGCGAACAGGTGCATTGTGTAGAACAGCGTCGAGCGTGCGGGAAAACCGTCCGTCTCCGTGCCGGTGCCGCCGCTCGCCGCCGATGACATCACGATCGCCTGCGTGAAAATCTGCAGCGAGCTGATGAGGCTCATCACGACGTTGAAGTAGATCACGGGCGCGAGCTGCGGCAGCGTGACATGCCAGAACCGTCGCCAGCCGGTCGCGCCGTCGATCTCAGCCGCTTCGTAGAGTTCCTTCGGCACGTTTTGCAGACCGGCGAGGTAGATCACCATCGCATTGCCCGTGCCCCACAGGCTCATGAGGATCAGCGCGGGTTTCGCCCACGCGGGATCGACCAGCCACGCGGGCGGCGTCTCGCCCAACGGCGCGAGCAGCGGGGTGAGGATCCAGTTCAAAAGGCCGACCTGACCGTTGAAGATCCAGATCCAGAGCATGGATGCCGCGACGATCGGCACGATCGCGGGCAGATAAAACAGCACGCGAAAAAACGGTTTCCCGCGCACGTCGGCGTTGAGCAGCAGCGCGAGCGAGAGCGCCACGATCGTGCCAAGCGGCACGGAGAGGCCGGCGTAAAAAAGCGTGTTGCGCAGCGAGAGCCAGAAGAGGTCGTCGCTCACAAGTTCCTTGTAGTTCTCGAGGCCGCACCACACCGGTGTCTTCAGGATCGAGTAGTCGCAGAAACTATAAAACAGCGACGCGAGCACCGGATACGCGGTGAAGACTGCGAGGCCGATGATCCACGGGCTCGTGAACGCCAACCCGGTGAAGAAGCTGCGCCGTTCCCCGCGGGTCATGGCTTCACCTCCGCAGTTTGTTGCGACGGCAACTGTCCGTGACGCTCCAGGCTGCGGCGGTGGCGCACCCAGCTCTTCTCGAGCCGACGATGCGCGTCGGCCAGCGCTTCCTCCGGCGTGGCGGTGAGCAGGCGCACATTGGCGAACGCCGCCAGCACTTCGCGGTGATACTCCGTCCAGATCCCGATGTCGGGCGTGATCTCGGCGTGCTCGCTCGCGGAGAGACGGCGAAACACATCGATCTTCGGGTGCGGGTGATGGTTCGCGAAGAACGGACTCCACTCGCGCAGCGGCGAGTTCTTTTCCTGAATGTAGCTGAGCAGTTCGATGCCCGTGAGCTCCTCGCGCGACTGCGCCTGCAGATTGGGCGAGCTGAGATACTTGATGAACTCCCACGCTTCGCGCGGATGTTTCGCGCCGCGCGGGATCACGAGCACGTCGGCTTCCGCGAGCGAGAAGTCGTCGATGCCCGGGACAGCCGACGGCCACGCGGGCGCCACGCCGTAGTCGAGCCCGGGCTTATATTCGCGGATGTAGGCGTTATACCACACGCCTTGGAAAACCATCGCGACCTTGCCGGAGAAGAAGCCCGCCTGCGGGGACGCGAATTGGCCGGCGAAACCGGAGGCGAATTTCGTCACGGCGTCCTGGCCGTAGTCCTTCGTGTAACTCGCCACCCAGCGCATCGCCTCGAGGTTTCGCGGATCAGTCGCGAGCGTGATGTTTTCGCCGTCGAAAAGTTGTCCGCCGAACCAGCGGCAAAACACCCACGGCCACCAACCGGGCTCCTGCGGCAGAAAACCCATCTGCGTGATCTCGCCCGTGCGTGGGTCGCGCTTGGTGAGTTTGCGGGCAAATTCATCGAGCTCCTGCACCGTCCGCGGCGGGCGCTCGGGATCGAGTCCGGCCTCACGGAAAAGCTGCTTGTTCCAGTGCAGCGTGATCATCGCCGGCTGACACACCGCTGCGTAAACAACGCCGTTGTGTCGCGTGATCCGCTGGTAAACCGGATAGTAGCGCGCCTGCCACTCGTCGGCCGTCTGGCCGTCCTCGCGCATGAACGGTTCGAGCGGCGTCAGCGCTCCCGCATCGGCAAACGACGCGATGTTGTAAGCCCACAGCCCCGCGATGTCCGGCGGATTGCCACCGGCGGTTGCGACGAGCGTCTTCCGGTCCACCGGCGACACGGTCAAGACCTCGACCTCGATCCGATCCTGTGACCGATTGAACGCATCCACCACCGCGCGCAGCGAGCGGCCCTCGGGGCCTGTCCATTTGTCCCAATAAACGACCTTCACCTTCTCAGCCGCCAGACCGGCCGTGCTGAGAACGAGCAACATCGCGGTCCAGAGCAACTGCCTCGTCTGCCGCCGCTTCCAGACGCTCCTCCCGCTCCCGGGCAGCACCTGACATGACAACGGAATCTGAGCGGGGTCACTCATGCAGGGGTGCAGACAACGTAAGATTAGAGCTCGGATCAATGGGATTTAGCCGTAAATTCGCGCCCTTATCGCTCCAGCTCTGGAAGGTTATACCTGCCTTACAAGGCGCGATCCTTCGCAACGTCGCATGCTGCACAAGCTCAGCTCTCTCGACTTCCGTTCTGGGCCCAACCCGAAGGCGCCATGTCTCCGATTGCTCACCACGATGGTCCGGCCCGACTCGTTCACGCGGGCTCTCGCCATGGTTTTTGAATTCCCCCGTCGCCGTGATCGCGGCTCTACGCGCGGATTCCGCGATCATCCGATCTCAAACGCGTTCGAATATTTGCGCGGCTTCGCACTCGCGCAGCTTCCGGTTCAGTTCGTCTTCTCCAACCACCCGCCCCCCATGTTCCTCGCTGCTCTTACCCTCGGAGGCCTGTTCTCCGATCACATGGTCCTGCAACGCGAACGTCAGAATCCCCTCTGGGGTTCCGACACGCCCCAGCAAGTCGTCACGCTGACGGTGGAGGGCTCGCCCACACCGGTGCCGACCGTGCAAGTCACCGTCGGCGCTGACGGCACGTGGCGCCTCGAGGTGCCCGAGCTTCCGGTCGGCGGACCGTATCGGCTCCGCGTTCAGGGGTCGGAAGAGAAAGTGATTCGCGACGTCCTCGTGGGCGACGTCTGGGTCGCCTCCGGACAATCCAACATGGAGTGGCCGCTCTCCCGTGCGCGCGATGCCGACCGCGAGATTGCGGCCGCCAATTACCCCGCGATCCGTGTCACCAAAATTCCACTACAAACCGCGCGGACCCCGCAGACCGATGTCGTCACCGAGTGGCGTCCGGCCTCGCCCGAGACGGCCGCGAGCTTCACCGCGGTCGGCTATTTCTTCGCCCGCGAGATTCATCAAACGCAAAACGTCCCGGTCGGCATCATCGATACCACCTGGGGCGGGACGCGCATCGAGCCATGGATCTCACGCGAAGCGCTCCGCGCCGTCTGGCCCGGCGTGGAGGAACAGCTCGCGCGCATCGCCGCCGCCGATCCCGAACTCCCGCGCATTCGCGCTGAACACCAGAAACGTCTGCTCGCCTGGGAGCGCACTGTTTTCCCGCAGGACACCGGCAACGACGGCCTCGCGCGTGGCTGGGCGCGTCCCGATTTCGACGACGGGGCGTGGCAGACGATCACGCTGCCCGACACATTTCAAAGCACCGGCTTCGCCAACAACGGCGCCTTCTGGGCGCGCCGCGTGCTCGAGCTTCCCGCCAGTGCCGCGGGCCGCGAGCTCGTGCTCGAACTCGGCGCGGTCGACGATTTCGAGATCACCTATTTCAACGGCGAACAGGTCGGCGCGATGGGTGAGGAAACGTTTCAATCGTATCAGACGCCGCGTCGCTACACCGTGCCCGGCCATCTCGTGCGCGCGGGCAAAAACGTGGTCGCCGTGCGCGTGTTCGATCGCTTCGGCGAGGGCGGTTTCATGGGACCCGCGGGGAAGATGTTCGCCGAGTCCGGCAGCACGCGTTTCCCACTTGATGGCCGCTGGCGCTGGGCCGTCGAGCGCACGATCCCGCGGGTGACGGGCAACATCTACGCCACGCACCCGGGCAATCCGCCCGAGCTCGATTTCTCCGGCCAGCCCGCCGCGCTCTTCAATGCCATGGTCGCGCCGCTCATCCCCTACGGCATCCGCGGCTTCCTCTGGTATCAGGGCGAGTCCAACATCGGCAACTACGCCGACTACCACGCGCGCTTCACCGCGCTCATCCGCGATTGGCGCAAGCGCTGGGGCCAGGGCAACCTGCCGTTCTACTTCGTGCAGCTCTCCGCGTTCACGCAGAGCTGGCAGTGGCCGTATCTCCGCGAAGCGCAGGCGCAGACGCTCGCCGAGCCGCAGACCGGCATGGCTGTCTCGCTCGATATCGGCAACGCGACCGACATCCACCCGAACAACAAACAGGACGTCGGTTACCGCCTCGCGCTCCTCGCGCGGCGCGACACCTATGGCGAAGAAAAACTCGTTGCCGAAGGTCCCACGCTCACGCGCGTCGCGATCTCCGGCAAAGAAGTGCGCGTGTTTCTCCGCTCCGCTGCCGGACTCCGCACGCGCGACGGCAAACCCGAAGTCCTCGGCTTCGCGCTCGCGGGCGCCGACGGAAGCTATCACCCCGCCAACGCGCGCCTCGACGGCGAGACGGTGATTGTCACTTCGCCTGCCGTCCCGCGTCCGCAAAGCATCCGCTACGGCTGGGCCGACTATCTCGACGTGAATCTGGAAAACAGCGCCGGCCTCCCCGCCGCGCCCTTCCGGACCGACGGGTTCTGAGCCGGGACAAAGTGCAGCCCGACTCGGGACTCATTGCGCACCGAGTCGGGACGAAGTGCGGACCATGTCGCGCCAGAGTCCGGATCGGCTCAGGCCTGCATCCGCACCGGGTCAGACGATCCGGTTCTCGCGCATGATATGGGAGTAGTAGTGCGCGGAGAGTTTCGGCGTGCGCTTTTGCGTGGCGAAATCCACGTGCACGATGCCGAAGCGGCGTTCGTAGCCGTCTTCCCACTCGTAGTTGTCCATGAAGGACCAGAGGAAATAGCCGCGCACCGGCACTCCGTCGCGGATCGCCCGCTCGAGCTCCCGGAGATGGTTGCGCAGGTATTCGCGGCGATGCAGGTCGAGCACTTCGCCGTTGACCACCGGCTCGTCGTTGTAACCGCAGCCGTTTTCCGTGATGTAGATCGCCTTCACGCCGTAGGTCTCCTGCGCGAGGCGGGTGCCCCAATACATCACCTGCGGCGCGAGGTGGAGCCAGGAGCTGTCTGCCTTCGGATACGCGGGCGGCAGCACAAGCTCCTCCGGCTGCCCATCGGCGCCGGCGCGCACGAACGTGCCGGTGTAGAGATTGAGGCCGAGGAAATCCGCGGGCGCACTGATCAACTCGAAATCTCCGGGCTGCGTTTTCGGAGCATTCGCGCCGCAGCGCTCAAGATAGCTTTCCGAGTAGCGCCCAGCGTAGATGGCGCCGAGCAAGTGCTCGTTGCGGCGGGCATACCATGCCTTTGCGGCCGCGATGTCGGCCGGCGTTTCGGTGACCGGGAAGCAGATGTCGCTGTTGTCGGTGAGGCCGACCTGCGCACCCGCTCCGCCGAACTGCCGCACGGCGCGCACACCGTGACCATGGCAGAGCAGCGCGTGATGATACGTCTGGTTAAGCTCGGCCGCGGACAGTTTTCGCCCCGGAGCTTTGCCGCCGAAACCGTAAGCGAGCAGCGTGAAGCAGCGGATCTCGTTGAGCGTGATCCAGTGTTTCACCTTTCCAGCAAAGGCCTTCACGATCGTGTCCGCATAGGTCGCAAACGCGTCGACCGTCACGCGACTCGCCCAGCCGCCGCGATCTTCGAGTGCCTGCGGCAGATCCCAGTGAAACATCGTCACCCACGGGGTGATGCCGTTCTCCGCCATCGCATCGAAGAGGCGGTGATAGAAATCGAGACCAGCCTGATTCAGCGCACCGTCGCCGTTCGGAAAGATGCGCGGCCACGCGAGCGAGAGGCGGTAATTCTTGATGCCGAGTTCGCGCATCAGCGCGAAGTCCTCGCGGAAGCGCGTGTAGTGTTCGCAGGCGACGTCGAGCGTGTCGCCGCCGTGAACCTTGCCCGGGATGCGCGCGTAGCGGTCCCAGATGGACTCGCCTTTGCCGTCGGCAAACGCGGCTCCTTCGATTTGCGGGGCGGCGGTGGCAACGCCCCAAGTGAAGTCGGCGGGGAAACTACTCTCTGGACTCTGCATAGGAGTGTTCAGTGACGCAGAACGCTTCCACCCGGTCGAGGCACCAGCAGGAGAAAAGTATTCTGACTAAAGAATAGATCGGCCCGGCTCGTTCCAGTTTTCCGCCTGTTTTTGAAATGCACACGGCAGGTCCACTACCCTCACGAGCGTCTGATTCTCGAGCACGCGCACGAATTCCTGCAGCGCAAAACGCTCCGCTTCGATCTGCCCTCGCGCCCAAAACAACGCCCCGCGTGGATAGATCGCGGCGAGCGGTTCCACTCCGTGCAACGAACGCGCCACCGCGCCCTGCCCGCGCGAACAGTGCCGCAACAAAAACGAAAACCAGCCCGCCTCGATCGCCGGCATGTCCACCGCGAGCACGGCCACCAGATCACTGCGTGCCGCCTCCAGCGCGGCCTCGAGTCCGGCCAGTGGTCCGGCGTTTTCGAACTGATCGAACACACATGCCGTCGCGCCGGGAAGCGGCGGTTGCTCCCGCCGGCGCACGACCGTCACCGGATTCGCGCCCGCGCTGTGCAGCACCCGACTTTGGCGCTGCCACAACGCCTCGCCGTTTACGGTGAGGAGAGCCTTGTCCGAACCCATGCGGCGCGATTCGCCGCCGGCCAGCACCGCGCCGGAAAAAGAATTCGGCGCGTCGAACATCAGTCCTCCCGGTGAAGCCACCCGTTCGTGAGCACGCGGCAGCGCAACCCCCCTCGTCCGCGCAACCACACTTCCGCGCCCGGCCCGAGCACCTGGTCCATCCAGTAGCACGGCTTGCACTCCTCGACGCCCGCGAGCCGCACGCCCTGCAACGCGAATTCCCGACCGATGAGTGTATCCAGATTTTCACCACGCACGACCAGGTTGCGCCGCATCGCCGCCGGTGAAACGCCCACCAAACCGAGCGCTCCGCACAGCTCCTCGAACACCTCCGCCGCAAGAAGCGTCACCTGCCCCTTGTAATTCTCGCGGTAGTCGAAAAACCGGTCTCCGCGCAATCCGCGGCCCGCCACACATTCCGCCGCCTCGCATTCAGCGATCGCGTGCGTGCCCGCCGGCTGGCCGTGCCGGCCGAAGAAATTGTGCCCGGGCGAGAGATAGATGTGCTCGAGGATCATCGCTCGATCTTTTGCAGGCGCACGGCCGCGGCCTTATAGCTCGGCTGCCGCGAGTGCGGGTCGAAAGCCGCCAGCGTCAGGGTGTTCACGCCGGCAAAATGCATGGGCAGAAAAACCTGCCCCGCTCTCACGGTGGGCGTGACAAATGCCAGCGCCTCGCCCCGGCCGCGACGTGAACTGCCCGCGACCAGGTCGCCGGATTCCACGTCGATCCGCGCCGCATCCTCGACCGCGATCTCCACATAGAGCTGCGCCGGCGCGAGCTTGCGCAATACGTCGCTCTTGTTCGTTCGCGAACCGGTGTGCCATTGCGCGGACGAACCGCGGCCGGTGTTGAGCCAGAATGGAAACGCCTCGTCGGGCCGCTCCGGCGGCGGCCGCGGCGGCGAGAAGTGAAACCGTGCGCGTCCGTCGGACGTGAAAAACCTTCCGTCCGCGAAGAGCCGCCGCTCACCGCTGTTCTCGCGACTCGCGCCCTCGAGCGGCGAAGACGGGCGCCGCAAACGTTCATGATGCGCCGCGTCGATCGCCTCGGCATCTTCCCCGCGACACGGCCACTGAATCCCGCCGAGTCGCGCGAGGTGCTCGTAGTTTTCCACGCCGGAAAAATCGCATGGCCGTCCGCGGCTGAGTTCCTTCAACAAACCGAACACCGCTTCCGGCGAACTCCATCGGCGAAATAGCTCTCCGCAACCCCATGCATCGGCGATCAGCCGGAAGATCGCGAAATCGCTGAGCGCCTCTCCGGGAGCGCGCGCGACTTTGGCGATCACGCTGATGCGCCGTTCAGAGTTGATAAACGTGCCGTCCTTCTCACCCCACCCGGCCGCCGGTAAAACCAGATCGGCGACGCGCGCCGTCTCCGTCGTCGCATACATGTCCTGGACGACGAGGAATTCCAGTTTCTCGCGCAGCGCACGGAAGCGACCGTGGTTAATCCAGGAGTGCGCCGGATTGGTCGCAATCACCCACAGCCCGCGAATCGCGCCGGACTCGATCCCGTCAATAATCTGATCGTAGGCCCACGAGCTCTGCGCAGGGATCGCAGCGCCCGGGATGCCAAGAATCTTCGCCACTTCCTCCCTCTCCGCCACGTTCTCGAACGAGCGTCCTCCGAGCAGCGAGGTGGCGTTGGCAAAGAGACGCGACCCCATCGCATTACACTGGCCCGTGATCGAATTGGCGCCTGTGCCCGGACGTCCGATGTTCCCGGTCATCAACGCCAGATTGATGAGCGACTGCGCCACTCGCGTGGACTCGTGACCCTGATTGACGCCCATGGTCCACCAGAACGAAACGGCTCGTCCGCGCTGAATCAGCGTCGCGAGTTCGCGAATCGTGCCGGCGGGCACGCCGCTCGGCTCCGCGCATGCTTCCGGCGAATAGTCGGCAAGAAAACTCTTCAGCTCCTCGTATCCAGAAGTATGTGACGCAATGAACTCCGCATCGACCGCACCGCGGGCGATGAGCTCGTGCGCGAGGCCGTAGAACAACCAGAGATCGCCCTTGGGCGCGACCGCTATGTGCCGCGTGGCCGCCATCGCCGTCTCCGTGCGCCGGGGATCGACGACCACAATTTCCGGCTGATGCGGATTGCGCATCACACGCTGCCACAGGATCGGATGCGCAATCGCGGGATTGGCGCCGACGAAGAACATCACGTCGCTCTCCTCGAAATCGCGGTAGGTGTAGGGCGGCGCGTCGAAGCCAAACGATTGTTTATAGGCCACGTGGGCCGTGGCCATGCACTGACGCGTGTTCGAGTCGCAGTGCACGCCGCCCATGCCGAATTTGAACAACGCTCCGAGGAACGACATCTCCTCGGTGGGAATCTGGCCGGTGGAGAGAAAAGCGATCGCCTCGCTTCCATGGCGCGCCTGGATGGCCTTCATCCGCGAAACAAAGGTCGAGATCGCCGCCGCCCATGACGTGGGCACGAGCCGGTCCGCATTCTGGTCGCGCACCAGCGGCACCGTGGCACGATCCGGTGCGCTCAAGGGCGTGAGTGCCTCCCAGCCCTTGGGGCAGGCCATGCCGAGATTGACAGGATAATCCGTGTCGGGGCTGACGTTGATCGCAGCGCCATCGGGGCCGAGGTGGACCTTGAGTCCGCAGCCGGTCGCGCAAAATCCGCAGGTCGAGCGCACGGTCGCCGCCGGCCGCACCCGCGCCGGCACACGGCCCAACCCGAACTGCGCGGGATGCTGCACCAGCTCGGACGTCATCGGCCCCGTGCGGGCGCGTAACAAGTTTTCGAATACAAGGGACATCAGTTCGCGCTCCCCACGCCGGGCATTTTTGGCGCATCCACCATGCGGAAATACAGGGCGCGCTCCAGCAGCTCACCCACCAGAAACATCGCAAACGTGAACACAGGTTTCGCCGTCGTCATGCTCGCGAGCGCGATCGCCGCAAACGTGAACCGTCCGAAACACAATCGCCGCAGCGGTCCGCGCTGCAGTTTCCCCTGGATCGATTCCGGCGCGAGCGTGGCCATTTCGACAATGAGTTTTCCGAGGAAAAGCGTCACCGCCAGTGCCGGCAGGGTCCACCAAGTGGCCGCAATGGCGACCGTGCCGCCCATGCGCACCCATGTTTGCTCACCCGCCCAAAGCCGGCGACGCGTATCCACGTAAATCATCGCCGAGCAGAAGATGCCGGCGAACGCCGTGAGAAGTCCCGCCTGCAGCAGCCGCTCGCCGCCCTCGCCCGGCCACGCGAGTCCGCCGGCGACTGCGCCCGCTGCGGCACCGAGCACGAGCGCTTCGCGGCTGAGCCAGGACTTTCTCCAGCCGAGGAAAATTCGCCACGCGCGCAAGGGTTGCCCGAGGTGAGCGACACTCGCCGCCACCCCGAGCGCAAACAGGGCGCCGCCCAGCCACAGGACGCCGCGGGAAACGGCCGCGACCAGGACATGGCCAGCCAGCAGCCCCGCGCCCGCCTGCGTGAGCACGAGCAAGAACACCAGCGGCCAGTGCGCCGGCTGCACGCGCGGTGAACGCGCGTCGGCGGCGACGAGATCCTTCGGCAAGCCGCGGCGCGAAACGTAGCGCGTGGTCGGTTGCGTGTAGTCAGGCGTGGGCGCCGCCGGCAGGAACTGACTGGTGTCGGCGATCCGGCCAGCCCGTCCGGACACGAGGGGCACTTTCACAATGCGGATTGCATGCGTCGGACAGGCCTGCACGCAGGCAGGCGCTTCTCCGCTGGCGAGACGATTGTGGCACATGTCGCATTTGCGCACGATGCCGAGCCGCTCGCTGTATTTGGGAACATCATACGGGCACTTCAGGATGCAATAGCTGCAGCCGATGCACTGGTCGTCGAGGTGCCGCACAATCCCCGTGAGCGGGTCCTTCTCGTAGGCGAGCACCGGACAGCCGTTCATGCACGCCGGGTCCGCGCAGTGATGACACGCACTCGTGATCGTTTGCTGGAACGGATGCCCCGCCGCCGTGCCGATCACCACGCCGACATCGCGCCAGGTTTCGTTCTCGTCGAGTCCGTTGAGCGAGTGGCAACCCGCAACGCAGGCCTTGCAGCCGGAGCACGCATCGAGATCGACCTCGAACGCGTATTGCTCACCGGGAGTGGGCCGCGTGAGCGGGATCAGATCGCGGTAAACCGGCTCGAGCGCCGGTGACGTCGCGGCCAGATCGGAAAAACGCGCGACCGGCGTCTGCAGCCGCTGCTGGTCAGCGAGAAGCTCGGCAAGCAACGGGAAATTTTCGCGGCTGGCGACCACGGCTTAATACACGTCGCGCGCGTAACGTTTGGCAGACTTGAGAGCTTGCACGTATTCGGCGGCCTGCTCCGACGTGCGTTTGCCCGCGACCTCGACGACTTTGTGCAGCGCCGCGTCGACATCCTTCGCCATGCGGCTCGCGTCGCCGCACACGTAGAAGTGCGCGCCCTCTTCGAGCCAGGCAAACAACTCGGCGGCGTGCTCGAGCATGCGCGACTGCACGTAAACTTTCTCCGCCTGGTCGCGCGAGAACGCCGTGTCCAGGCGCGTGAGCACGCCAGCCTTCATGAGTGCGGTCAGCTCTTCTTGATACAGGAAATCCGTCGCGGCGCGTTGATCGCCGAAAAAGAGCCAGTTCTTGCCCGCCGCACCGGTCGCCTGCCGGTGGTGGAGAAATGCGCGGAAAGGCGCGATCCCGGTCCCCGGCCCGACCATGATCATCGGACGTGAAGCTTCGGCCGGCGGACGGAATGCTTTGTTGGAGTGCACGAACACGCCGATGCGTGTCTCCCCTGGTTTTGCGCGCTCGGCGAGGAAGGTCGAACACACGCCCTTCCGCGCACGGCCGTCCTTCTCGTAGCGCACGGCGCCGACGGTGAGATGAACCTGCCCGGTATGCGCCTGCGGCGAGGACGAGATCGAGTAGAGTCGCGGCTGCAGTTTCTTCAGCGCCTTCACAAACTCCACCGCCGGGATCTTCGCACCCGCCGCGGCGACGAGCACGTCGATGACATGCAGCGGAGCGGTGTCTCTCACGGCCTTGCCGGCGGCGACCGGCACAAGCTTGAGCAACTCGGTCGTCGGCTTTCCCAGGTCGTAGAACTCGGTGAGCGCGCGACGCAGCGGCAGACTGCTCCCATCCGGCGCAGGCACCGCTTCTTCGCCGTCGCAGCCGAGCGCGGCGAGGATCTCCGCGACGTGCTCAGGACAATTGTGCGCGTAAACCCCGAGCGCGTCGCCCGCCTCGTAGGTGAGCCCCGAGCCCGTGAGGTCGAACTCGACGTGGTGCACCTGCTTGGCCGAGCCCGGCGCGTTGAGATTGCGCGAGGTCAGCACGAGCGCGGGAAACGGATTCTGTCGGGTGTAACCGGAGGGCTCTTCCGGCGCTTCCACCACCGCGGCAGAGCTCGCGGGCGCAGCCGACACTTCGGTGCCGAACGCCGCCAGCGCGGCCGAGAGCCAGGCCGTGAACTTCGTATCGTAATCGAGATCGCAGTCCGCGCGCTCGCAGATGCGAACGGCGGCCAGCTTCTCGAGCCGCGCATCGAGATCTTTCGCGCATTGGTTAAACTGGGTGTAGTTCGTGTCACCGAGGCCGCACACGCTGAAGCGCACGTTCTTCAAGGCGTCGCCGGACGCGGTGCCGAGGGCGGTGTGCAGGGCCTTCGCATTGTCCGGTGGTTCGCCGTCGCCGTAGGTGCTCGTGATCACCAGCACGTTTTTCTCGCCGGCGAGTTTCGCGAGGTCGGTCTGCGCCATGTCGAGGATCGTGGCGGCAAAGTTGCGTTTCCCCGCTTCCTTCGCGGCACGTTTCGCCAGCGACTCGGCGGTGCCGGTCTGCGAGCCGTAGAGAATCGTGAGTGGCACGAGCGCCGGCGCCGCGGCTGCCGGTGACGCAGCGCTTCCGGCGGCGGGTCCGCGCGAGAAGAGGCCGGCGAAGAAGCCGTTCAGCCAGGCGCGCTGTTCGGGCGAAAACGGCGCGTTGTCGGGAATCAATGGGACGGTGTGCATGGTCGGGATCACTCGCTGAATTTCTCCTGCAGCTCCTTCACGGAGTGCCGGCGCGCCCACTGGACGAAGCTTTCGCCACTCTGTTTTTCTGCGGTGTAGGTCTTGAGAAAACGCTCCACGAGCGGGTTGACCTCGGTCGCTCGAAGACCGCGAAAGATCTCCCGCGCGATGCCCTGCTCGTGATCCATGCCTCCACCAAGCACGACGTGGTAACCCTCGGCACCATCGGCGAGCTTGGTCGCGACAAAACCGATGTCGCCGCAGTAATGCTGCGCGCAGGAGTGCGGGCAGCCGGTGAAATGGATGTTCACGGGCGACTCGACCAGCGAGCGCGAGCCGAGATGTTTCATCAGCGCGACGGCATGCGCCTTCGTGTCCGCGCTGGAGTATTTGCACCCGCGGTTCCCCGTGCAGGCGATGATGCCACCCGCAGCGGAGTTGGCTTCGTGGTAAAATCCCATGCGTGCGCCGGCGCGCTTCACCGTTTCGACAAACGCGTCCGGCACGTGCGGCACGATCACACTTTGCCAGACCGTGAGTCGCAGTTCGCCTTTGCCGTAGTTTGTCGCGAGATCGGCGAGCGCGTGCATCTGCTTCACGCTCATGCGGCCGACCGGCACGCCGAATCCGATCGAATTGAGCCCGCGCTGCGATTGGCGGGCCGCGCCGAGCCAGCCGTGCTTCACCACGGGCCGGCGCGGTTCGCAGGCAGCGAGCGGCAATCGGCCCAGCGGAAACGCGAGTTTCTTCTGCGTCTCCTCGATGAACTTCTCCACCCCCCACTTCTCGAGCAGGTATTTCAGACGGGCTTTCTTGCGGTTGGTCCGGTCGCCGTTCTCCGCAAACACGCGTATCATGGCCGCGGATACTGCCACCGCCTCGCTCGGACGGATGAGCAGGCCGGTGTCACGGGCGAAATCGCCGTGGCCGGAGATGCCGCCAAGCTGAACGCGAAAATAAATGCCCGCTTCCGGCGGGGGAGTTGGGAGCGGAGCGTTGTGAGTGGAGAGCGAGGACTCCGTCACGCGCACAGCGAAAAAGCCGATGTCGTTGGTGTCGGCGGCGGCGGAGATGCTGCCGCCGGAGTCGAACGCGACGTTGAACTTGCGCGGCAGGCCGTAGAGATCGCGGTGATTGAGGATGTAGTGGTGGAGCGCCTTGGCGAACGGACGCACGTCGATCAGCTCGTCCGGGTCGAAGCCGGAGTTGGGCGACGCGGTGATGTTGCGGATGTTGTCCGCTCCAGAGCCGCGCGAAGTCAGGCCGAGTTCCTGCACCCGCGTGAGCACCTTCACGATGTCGCGCGGTTTGAATTCACGGATCTGGAGATTGCCACGCGTCGTGATGTGCGCGTAACCGCCGCCGAGTTCGCCGGCGAGATCCGCGAGGCCGTGGAGCTGCACCGCAGTGAATTCGCAGGCCGGGATGCGAAGCCGGATCATGAAACTATCCTGGGCCGGCGCGACGTAGAAGAGGCCGAAAGTCTTGAAACGATAGGTGTGCTCAGGGTCGGGAAACTTGTCTTCATCGGCGTGCCGCAGCAGGCGGTCCCACGCGTCCAGCGGGTTCTCGTCGTATTTCCACTTCTCCTCTTTGCAAAGATCGCCAAGTGGCGTGCCAAACACCGTGTCTTCGACGGGCGGCGTTGCGAGATTGCCCGTGGCCGCCGCGCCCGGCGTGCCGGTCAACTGCCCCGCCGCGGTCTGGCCGACAAACGGAAACGCGCCGCTCGCCATCGCTCCGGCCATGAAGCCTTGCAGGTATTCTTTTTGCGCCGGCGAAAAAGGCGCGGAGGACGGGAGGATTTCGGTGACCGCAGACACGGGTCCATTTTTAGCAGCCGAAATGCCACGGGGATGGCAGTCTGCGATTAACGCGCTGAATTCTTTTCAGCGCACTCATGAGTCCCGTTCATCATGGAACGCTCTCCTTTCCCTCGAAAGCGCCCGAATCTCCTTACCGCCCGAGGAGAACCAAAAGCCCGAGGATGACGAGTAGCAGAATCACGTTCAGCACCTTGTAAAACAGCAGCGGGTTTCGCTCCAGCAGCGGAGCGCCGCGACGTTGGAATGAGGCCACGTCCGCGGGGTGCTCGAGATCGTAGGCGAGCTCGGAAAAATGCTGATAACGATCCACAGGATCGGGCGCGATCGCGCGCTGCACGACCGCCTCCAGCCACGGTGGCACGGAAGGATTGAGCCGGCTCACGCGTTTAGGTTCGCGCTCGAAGCTCGGCTGCTGAAAGCGCTCCACCTCGCCATAAGGATACGTTCGCGTGAGCGCTTCATAGAGCGTAACGCCAATTGCATAGATCTCGGTGCGCTCCGTCAGCGCCGCTCCGCGAAATCGCTCGGGGGCAAGATAGCTCGGCGTGCCCGCGCGCGAATTCACTGAGAAAACTTCCGCCGCCGAACCGAGATCGAGCAGGAGGAATTGCGTTGCTCCAGCAGCGTGGCGCACGAGCACGTTGTCCGGCTTGAGGTCGCCGTGCGCGAGATCGCGCGTGAGCAGGAACTGCCCTGCCCTCACGAGCATGCGTGCGAGCTCCACAACCTGCTCTACCGGCAGCGCCGCAATGCGAATCGTTTCCCGCAAGGTCGGCGCCTCGACATAGTCCATCACGTAGTAACGCAGCGCATCAGTCGCCGGGAGGGAGGTCGGCACGAAATCCGCCGACTGGATGCGCGTCGCATTCCAGGCTTCGCGCACGAACCCATCGCGCCGCAGCTCATCCTCCGCCGCCTCGATCGGCGGAAATTTGAGCACCCTCGCGCAGCCCGCCGCATTGTTTGCGAGCCACACGCGATCGTTGCCCTGCAGTGAGCGGACCAAGGTGAATTCGTCGACCTTCTCCCCGGCCCGCAACGCGTCCATCACCACGAGGGGACGGCGCGCCCGCTCTCCGCTCCAGCCCGGCTCGACGATATCCAACACGATGGCGCTCGCGTCATCGCGCAACTCCTCGTTTTCGCTCGCGATCACCGCGGCGGCGTTGACCAGCGTTCGGGCGCTCGCGCGCCGGGTGAGCAGACCTGCAAGTTCTTCCGGCGGCAGCGCCGTGCTCACACCGTCGGAGCACAGGAGCACGACGTCGCCCGACTCGATTTCGCACTCGAAACAATGCGGCTCGACCGACGCCTCGAGGCCGATCGCGCGGGTCAGCACGTGACGCAATCCTTCCTCGCTGCGCGCGTGCGACTCGGAGAGCTGCGAGAGCTTTCCGGCGCGCGCGAGAAACACCGGCGAGTCGCCGACGTTGAGTCCGTAGAGCCGATTCCCCTCCGTCGCGACGACGCTGAGCGTGCACAGCAGCTCCGGCGATTCGTGCCGCATCAGTGACTCCTGGTGAAACACGCGATTGATCTGGCTCGCGAACTCCAACAGCGCACGTCGCGGTGTCCACGCCTGCGGACGAGACCGATAGTAATCGTGAAACATCTCCACCGCGCGTCGCGCCGCCGCCCCGCCCTCAAGTGCCGAGCCGACTCCATCCGCGAGCACGGCGAGCGCACCGCCGTCGAGTTCCACCACACGAAACGCATCCTCCGACGCCCGCGCCTCCTCGCGCGGAACACCGTGCGCCGTGCAGAGCATTTTCATGAATGAGGATGCTGATCCCGGGAGGCGGCCGACGCGAGCGCACGCGTGCGTGTCAGATGCGCGCCATCGCGGTCGCGCCCCACGTCGTGCGCCAGCGGCGTTTCACGGCGCCGAGTCCGGCGAGCGCGAGCACGCACAATCCGGCAAAGAGCAAAATGCCCGTCACGTAGCTGCCGGTCTGGCCTTTCGAAGTGCCGAACAACATTCCCAGCACGAAGCCGCCGATGCCTCCGCCGCAGCCAACGAGTCCGGTCATCACACTGATGTCGCGCGCGAAGCGCTGCGGCAGCAGTTGAAACACCGAGCCGTTGCACATGCCGAACGCGCCCGACGCCACGAAGAACGCCGCGCCGCACGCCCAGAGGTTGTCCATCAGCGCGGCCGCCACGAGCGCCACCGCTGCCACACTATAAAAGAATCCCAGCGAGCGAATCCCGCCCCACCGATCGGCCATCGCGCCGCCGATCGGACGCCCGAGCGCACCGACGAGCGTGCAAAACGCCGCCATTTCCCCCGCGTGCACCGGCGATAGTCCGAACTGATCGCGGAAATACAGCGCGAACGCCGTCGCGAGCCCCACGAATCCACCGAAGCTGATCGTGTAGAAGAAACAGAACCAATGCACGTCGCGCTCGCGCAGCAGCTTCACGTAGTCGGAGAGTTTTTTCTGCTTAAACCCGGACGGCAGCGGCGGCTCCTTCGAGAAAAACGCGTAGAGGAAAAACGCCAGCGCGAGCGGCACGAGCGCCGCGCCAAACACGGCCTGCCAGCCCCACGCCGCCGCGATGCGCGGCGCCAGCAAGTGATCGATCACCACCCCGACATTGCCCGCACCCGCGAGTCCGAGCACCACGCCCTGCATGTTCGGCGGATACCACCGCCCCGATTGCGGCAGGGCGATCGCGAAACTCGCACCGGCCACGCCCAACACCAAGCCGAGCGCGAGCGCCTGGCCGAGCGACGAGAGCCCCGCCTGCCACGCGACCAGCAACCCCGCCATCACGACGAGTTGTGCCATCAGGCCCGTGCGTTTGATGCCGATACGGTCGCCGATCAGCGACAACGCGATCCGCAAGAACGCACCCGCGAGGATCGGCGTGGAGACCATCAGGAATTTTTGCTCCGAACTCAGATCGAGCGCCGGCGCGATCAACGCGCCCAGCGCGCCGAGCATCGTCCACACCATGAAACTGACGTCGAAATACAGAAAAGCCGTGGCGAGCGTGGGCCAGTGGCCGGATTTCTTGAGTTGCGCGAAATTCATGAACTACGCGCATCCATGAGCAACGTTCACGCCAGCGCCATGGCGTGGGCCGGCGGGCGCCATGAATTGTTTTAAGCTCCGCCGTGAAGGAGTTTCATCCCCAACGCATCCTGCGTGACGGCAACGACTGGGTTCATTCCGTCCTCTTCGCGCTCGTGCTCGTCCGCTCCCTGAGACTCGGGTCAGTCGAGACAATCGGGATCGAGCACGAGTAAGAGCACGGACGCGCCGCGCGATCGCATCGGCAGGGACGGCAGCGGCGTGCGGTCCCTCGCCTGGATCGCACCGCACTCGGGCGCAAGTCGGTCCGCTCGTGGTCGCGACCCGGTCCGCTATTCGTCCCGAGTCGCTGCGGACCTTGGCGCGGCTCGGGACGGATTGGGTCCCGGGTCGGTGCGCACCGTGGCGCGACCCGGAACACGCGGCGCTCAGAACGCGAACTCCACCTGTATCCAGATTTTGCGGACGTCGGGCATCGCGGAGTCGCTGTTGAAATCGGCGTATTTCACCAGGCCGGTGAAATATTTGCCGAATTTGCGGCTGAGTTGGACGTCCCACTCGTCTCCGAGGTCGCCACCGCGATCAGTTTCGAAGACGTGATAAAACGCCAGCAGCGAGATCGCGCCGGGCAGCGTGGCGCCGGCTTTCACATAGGTGTCGCGCAGGCCGTCGGCCGGAGTGGCCAGAAACATGTCCGCCCAGCCGTTGAAGGCGTGGAGCGTGGCGAGCGGAGTCTTGAAGCCGACGCCGTTATCGGTGCCGAGCTCCTCGTAGCCGAGCGCGATGCTGCCCGGCTTGGCGACCAGGCCGAGTTCGAGCGCGAGGTAGTCGGTTTCGTAGGCGACCGGGTTGGAGCGGTAGTCGCTCTGCCATGCGTATTCACCGCGGTAGGACAACTTGAGCGTCTCGTTAAGCGCCGGGGTGCCCGTGACGCTGGCGCCGAAGGTGGCGCTGCTGTTGGCGGCGGCGTTCTCGAAATCGAGCAGATAAGCGTAGCCCGTGACCGTGGCGGCGGGCGACGCAACGTAGCTCGCGTTGAGGAGGTGCGAGTCGCTATCCCAGTTGCCCTGGGGATGGCGGTCGGAGAAGACGCGATTGATGCGATAGAGATAGGCGTAGTTGAGCGTGAGTTTGTCGACCGTCTTGTCCGTGAGGCTGACGGCATCGAAGGTCTGCGCATTCTGACGCCACGCGACGTCGCCGACGAAGCGCACGTTGTCGTAAACAATCCGTTGGCGGCCGCCGGTGAAAGTGGTCTTGCCGGTGGTGTAGGCGAGCCAGGCCTGATTGATTTCGGTGGTG
>JAEYQF010000210.1 GCA_023410155.1 Verrucomicrobiota bacterium
GCCTTGCGCGGCGCCAGCCGGCGTGGATTGCGTGCTGTTGAGCGTGTCGGTAGGTTCGGGAGCAGACATAGGAAGCCGGCGACTTAACTACGGCTTTTGGGTTTCTTCAAGTGCGCGGAATAGGCCCGCCGGGGGCGCTCCGGACGCGGTTCGCGACGGGGCCGACACGCGCTCCCGTGCCTCGTGCGCCGCCCGCAGGATCACTCCGGGCACCAAGCCGCCCAAGAGCGCCTCGATCGGGCCGCGGTCTCCGGCGGACCCCGCTCCACGCAAGGTGGCCAGCCGCGTGTCGCCGGGGAGGACAAACTCGAGATCGTGCAGGTGGTGCAAGGCACCGTCCTCGATCACCTCAAGTCGGGCGATCTTCACCGTCAGGCGGCGGACCACGATCGAGCGTGCCGGGGGCTCACCCGCCACGTCGAGACGACGTCCCTCGGACCAGCGAAACCGTTGCGCGAGTCGCTCCACATTCCCCTCCCTCCCGTCGCGTGAAATGAGCACCAGGCGCGCGAGGGCGACGCTTACGTCCTCAAAAACTGGATACTCGCCAAACTGCGAGCGCAGGTCCGCGCGCGACTCGATCCGCTCCACTTCGGCAAACGTCCGCTCCGAGAAATCCGTGGGATTCTCCAGCACCAATCCACGCACCGCGATCGCGCCGGTGAAAGGGTTGACCACGCATTGATGCACAGTGGCTGGCAATCCCGCCCGCTCGGCAAGCTGCCGCGTGAGCAGCACCGGCAGGGCCATCATCCAGCCGACGGCACCGATCGCGAACACGACCGCGAGGAAGAGCAGAAACGGAAACGCGGCCCCGCCGCGAGTCGCGGTGTAGCGCGGACGGCGGCGCATCTCAGGCGAAATTCTCCGTGACCAGCAGGATCGCCGTCGATTCCGCCACGAAGGCAAACGAACCTGCGTAGGGCAGCAGCACGTTTTCACCGCGCTCGAGCACCTGGCCGAACGGAGTGCGGCTGGCGGTGCCGTTGTCTGCGCCGGCTCGCACGGCGCCACTGACGACGCTGAGCAGGCGCGGCTGTTCGCCGGATGCCACGGTGTAGCGCTCGCCTTTGCCGAGGACGACGCGGCGGATGCGAAACTCCATGCAATCGGCAATCACACCGGATGTGGGCGCGCCGCGCACGGGCGCCGGCTCGAAGTCGTCCCAGTCGATCGATTTAAGCGACTGCTCGACGTGCATCTGCCGCGGTTTGCCGTCGAGGCCCATGCGCCCCCAGTCGTAAACACGGTAGGTCGTGTCTGAGTTTTGCTGGATCTCGAGGATGAGGTTGCCCGCGTCGATGGCATGAACTTGGCCACTGTGCACGAGGATGGAGTCACCCGCGGCGACGCGGAAGCTGTGCACGCATTTTTCGAGCGTGTTCTCCGCGATGGCTTGCTCGAACTGAGCCCGCGTTACGCCCTTCTTCAGACCCACAATCAATCGGGCGTCGGCTGCGGTGTGGGCGATATACCAGTTCTCCGTCTTCGGTTCGCCCTTCAGTTGGCCCGCGACTTCGGCGGGTGGATGCACTTGGAGGCTGAGACGCTCTCTGCAGTCGAGCCACTTCACCAGGATGGGAAAGGGCCGCTCCACGTGCCACTTCGGGCCCATGACGTCGGCGCAGCTTTGCTGGATCACGTCGCGCAACGTCTCGCCTTTCATCGGACCTTCCCGCACCACGGACTGGGCTTCAGGGCGATCGACGATTTCCCAACTCTCGCCGATCGGTCCATTCGCCTCCGGGAGCTTGCGACCGAGAGCCGTCTCGAGGGCACGCCCGCCCCAGACTCGCTCTTGATAAAGAGGCTCAAAGCGAAGGATGTCTCGCATGGTCAGGGAGTAAGTTATGGATGAAAATCGAAGGGGGGATTTACATTTGACGGGCCGGACGCTTAGCATCGAATTCGCCCGATTTCCCCCCGGTCGGATCACACAAATGCCCAAGTCCGAGACTTCAAACCCAAACGGCGGGCCGTCGTTTCCAGCGCCGCGCTATCGTCCGAATTGGACGGCCGCACTCACGTGCTTCGTTCTGGGCGTGTATCTTTTGATCGCGCTGATCGACTACGATCCCGCGCAAAGCACATGGCAGACCACCAACGCCGCGGCCAAGAACATGATGGGCTGGATCGGCGCCAACACCGTCTGGCTGATGCTTCTCACGGTCGGCGCCGCGGCATGGCTCGTGCCCGTGCTGCTTTTCTGGATGCTCTACCTGGCCATCCGCAACGCCCGCCGACTCACCGGCGGAAGGATTGTGGCTATAGTCATCGCGATCGTGAGTCTCGCGACCATCGCTGCGATGTTCAAAGAGGCGAAATGGTCCAACAACTACTACCCGCAAGGCCCGGGCGGCTTCGTCGGTCTGTTGCTCTACCATCGCGTGCTCGAGTCGGCCATGGGCGCCGTCGGTTCGGCGCTCTTGATGACGACGATCTATTTCTCGGCGCTCGTTTTCATCTTCACTCGCGACATCACCGCTGAGATCGACCGCTACGTGGCGGCGTTTAACGCTTGGCGCGATGCCCGCGCGAAGCAGAAAGCGGAGTTCGCTTCTCTTAAAGCCAAGGCCAGGGAAGAGAAGGCCAAGGCCAAAACCAACGGTAACCGTGGCGTCACGTCCGGTCCATTCCCCGCCACAGCCGCTCCCGTGGGCCCCGAGGGCAAACGTATCTTCGTGCCCAAAGGTCAGGAAGATCCGCTTGCGAAGGTCAGCGGCAAAGAGAGCAAGCCCGCCGCCCCGAAGCCGGGCCAGGATGTCGCGTTCGACAGCCCCGCCGCGATCGCCGCCGCCAAAGCTGCGTCGCCCCCGCCCGAGCCGCCTCCCGCGCCGAAGATCATTCGCGGCTCCCCCAAGGCGGAGCCCTCTCCCGCCGCAGACAAACGCCCCGCGGGCGTCGGTCCCGTTGCCATCGTCAAAGCCGAGGAAACCAAGAAGGCCAAGACGCCCGCGATTCCCACCGCCGAGGCGGACTACCTTTTCCCGCCGCTCACCCTCCTTAAGGAACAGTCCGGCCCCGCCAGCGATAATTCCGACGACGAATACACGCGCAACATGGCCGACCTCGTCCGCATCCTCGGCGAGTTCGGCGTCGCGGTGAATCCCGGCGAAATCCACGTCGGTCCGGTCATCACTTGCTACGAAGTGGTCCCCGCCCCCGGCGTGCGCGTCGAGAAGATCGCCGGCCTCGATAAAAACATCGCGCTCGGCATGCGCGCGCAGTCAGTGCGCATTCTCGCTCCGATTCCCGGCAAGGCCGCCGTCGGCGTCGAGATCCCGAACCGCATCCCCTCGCCCGTCGGCATGCGCGACATCCTCGAGTCCGAGGATTGGGGTTCGGCACGCGCCGAGATTCCGATCGCGCTCGGCAAGGATGTTTCCGGCAAGCCGCTCATCTCCGATCTCACCCGCATGCCGCACTTGCTGATCGCGGGTGCCACCGGCTCCGGCAAATCGGTCTGCATCAACTCGATCATCTCCTCGATCGTTTATCGCAAGAGCCCGAAGGACGTCCGCCTCATCATGGTCGACCCGAAGGTCGTCGAGTTGAAGATCTTCAACACGCTCCCGCACATGCTCATCCCGGTGGTCACGGAGCCGAAGAAAGTCCCCGGCGCGCTCAAGTGGCTCCTCAGCGAGATGGAGCAGCGCTACCAGCAGTTCGCCAAAGTCGGCGTGCGTAACATTGCCGGCTTCAACTCGCGCAAGAAAAACGGCACGCCCGAAGTCCCGCCCATTCCGCCCGCGGAAACACAGCCGACGCTCGATGGCGTCGATCCGCTCGCAGCCGACGACGGCCTCGAGATCCCCGATCGCCTGCCCTACATCGTCGCGATCATCGACGAGCTCGCCGACCTCATGATGGTCGCGCCCGCCGAAATCGAAACGTCCATCGCGCGTCTCGCCCAGCTCGCTCGAGCCGCCGGTATTCACCTCATTATCGCCACGCAGCGTCCGTCGGTGAACGTCATCACCGGCGTCATCAAAGCCAATCTTCCCTCGCGCATCGCGTTCCAGGTCGCCTCGCAAGTCGACTCGCGCACGATCCTCGATACGAAGGGTGCCGCCACGCTCATCGGCCGCGGCGACATGCTCTTCTCGCCCCCCGGCAGTTCGCGCCTCGTGCGCGCGCAGGGCGCCTTCGTGTCCGACGAGGAAGTCCATGAAGTCGTCGAGTTCCTGAAGAAAAACGGACCGCCGGTTTACGC
>JAEYQF010000219.1 GCA_023410155.1 Verrucomicrobiota bacterium
GTCGTGGATCGACGCGTGGTCGTGGATCAACAGGATGCGGCGGTTGCGCGAGGGAGCGGTCATGGTGCCGGGTTGCGCGCGATCGGCAGGGTGAGGGTAAACGTCGCGCCGCGCCCGAGACCGGGTGATGCGGCGGTGAGGTCGCCTGCCATCTCACGGGCGGCGAGCACGGAGGCGTGAAGGCCGAAGCTGTGCCCGGACTTCTTCGTGGTGAAGCCCTGCTTGAAAATCTGCGTGAGCATTTCGGGGCTCAGGCCGGTGCCGTTGTCGGAGACGATGAAGGCGACCTGGTCGTCGTTCGCAGGCACGACCCGGACGATCACCTCTCGCTGCTCGCGGGGCCGGGCGCGGAGTGCGTCGTCGGCGTTGCGGAGGAGGTTGACCAGGATCTGCAACACGCGGTGGCGATCGGCCTGCACGTGCGGAGTGGGAGCGAAGTCCCGGCGAAGGTGCACGGCGTGCGCCGCGAGCGAATCGGTCGTGAGTCGCAGGGCGTCCTCGAAAAGCTGCGTCGGGGCGAGCGCTTCGGAGAGGCCGAGCATGCGGGTGGAGCGCTGCTGGGTGAGCACGATTTCCCGGATGTGCTCGAAATGAAGGATCAGCGTGCCGACGTCCTGGATGAGGTCGCGGTTCTCGTTGGTCAGGTGTTGGTCGAGCTGCGTGAGAAACTCGGGAAGTTGCCGGCCTTGCGGATCCTCGGTGAGGAACTCGCCGAGTCGGAGACGTTCGCGCTGGATCATCTGCACGGCGCGATTCAGATGCAGGAGCCGTGTGCCCTTGAGCCGGTCGTGCACGTCATGGATCAGCAGGTTCACGCTGGTGAGGACGTTGCCCAACGTGTGGAGAACTCCGCTCGCGACCTCGGCCATGCCGGCCTGGCGGGAAGCGAGGACGAGTTGCTGGTGGAGACGTTCGACCTCGCGCTGGGCCTCGCGCCGGTCGGTCCAGTCCTCGATCGTGCCCTCGCATGCGGGTTGTCCGTCGCTGTCGGTTTTGAGCCGGGCGTTGATGCTGACTTCTACCCGGGCGCCATCGCGCCGGTGCAAGATCGTGGCAAAGCCGACCACTTCCTGGTCGAGCTGGAGCTTGGCCCAGAAACGTTCGCGCTCCTCCGGAGGGATGATGCGGCCGTCGAGCATGTTGAGCTTCGCGAGGTCGACATCGAGCGGCATGCGCAGCAATTCGAGCAAATAGCGATTGGCGAAGCGCACCGCCCCGGAGCGAGTCGTCTCGAACACGCCGATGGGCATGTTTTCAAGTAGCTGAGGCAACGAGAGACCCGGCACGGGCGGGGGCTCGGCCGGCGGCGCAGAAGAGGCGGTGGCGGTCATGGACGGGAGCCGCGGGCGTCCGCAGGGAATCGTCCCGCGGTGGCGGGTGTGGCACGGCCCCTCATGGCCGAAGCCAGAAGGCAGCGGAAGCACGGGACGAGAAACCTCATCCCGGAATCTATCGGCACAAGGCCCGCAGGGCTTAACTGCAAGGAGCGCCTACCGGCCCGGTGGCGAATGCAGAAGCCGATCGACGGCGATAAGCAACGTCTCGGAGCGAAACGGCTTGAGAAGGAAGGGGGCTTTGGAGCCAAGCACCGGGCCATCGTGGGCGTCGCCTGCGAGCCCGCTGGACATAAGAATGCGGATGTCTGGCCGGAGCCGACGGAGCACGGCCGACAGCGCCGCTCCATCCAGGTGCGGCATGCCGTAATCGGTGATGACCAGATCGATCTGCTTCACGCGTGAGGCGAAGAGCGCCACGGCCTCGCTGCCGTCGCTGGCGGTGAGGACGCGATAGCCGTGGCGAGCCAAGAGGGTGGAGGTCATCTGGCGCACGTTGACCTCGTCATCGACCACGAGGATGAGTTCGCCGCGACCAGGTGGCGGAAGCGCCTCGGTGGCGAGCGGGGCGGCGACGGCAACGTGGGGATCGGCGGCCGGCAGATAGACGCGGAAGACCGTGCCTCGCCCGATCACGCTCTCGACCGACATGAAGCCGGAGTGGTTGGCGACGATGCCGCGAACGGTCGACAGGCCCAAGCCCGTGCCCTTGCCCACGCCCTTGGTGGTGTAGAACGGTTCCCAGATGCGCGCGAGCACCTCGGGCGGCATGCCGGTGCCGGTGTCTTCCACGCGCAGGACAAGGAAGGAGCCCGCTCGCCCGCCTTCGATGGCGGTCGCGGAGACCTCGTCGAGCACCTGGTTCTCGGCGGCGAGGATGAGACGACCGCCGTGGGGCATGGCATCGCGGGCGTTGACGCAGAGGTTGAGCAGGACCTGGTGAATCTGCGTGGGGTTGGCGTTGATCGTCCACAGATCGCGTGGGATCTGTTCCTCGATCGCGATGGCTTTGGTGAATGTCTGCTCCATGAAGCCGACCAAGTCTCGCAGCAGGTGCTTGACTTGGATGATCGAGTGCGCGCCCTCGGCTCCGTGGGCGAAGGAGAGAATCTGCTTCACCAGCAAGGAGCCCCGCTCCGCACTCTTCTCGAGCGCATCGATGACGCTCAAGTCGGTCGGCTCCGTCAGGTGGTCGCGCAGCATCGGGGCGGCGAGCAGCATGGGGGCGAGGACGTTGTTGAGATCGTGGGCGATGCCGGCGGCAAGCATGCCGATGCTCTCGAGCCGCTGCGCACGGAGGAACTGTTCCTCCACCCGTTTGCGATCGGTGATGTCGGTGCCGATCACCAGCCAGCCTCGAGCCTCGCCGGAAGGGCCGACGACCCGCGACGCGCGGCACTCGATGACGAGTGGGCGGCCCTCGCGATTCTGGATTTGGATCTCTCCGTGCCATTCCTCGCCCTGGCGTAACGCGGCGCAAAGGGGGGCCAGCGGATCGCCCGCCGATGCGGAGGCGGCCCCGGCTCCGCGTTTCTCTCCGATCTCGGCTGCACTCCAGCCAAAGATGCGTTCCGCCGCGTGATTCCAATACGTCACCCGGTGGGCGAGATCGAATTCGATGATCGCATCCCGCGCCTTGTTCAGGATGTCGGCCTGCGTGCGCAGCTCGCGGTCGAGCCGATGGCGGCTGAAGCAGATCGCCGCGATGTGAGTGGCGGTGCCGATGAGCCGCAGCTGCCGTGGCGTGGGCAGCCCGGGGGCGTGGCTGTAAACCGAGAACGTGCCGAGCAGCCGCTGGTCGTGATCGAAAATCGGCGTGGACCAGCACGCACGCAGGTTGTGGGCGAGGGCGATGTCCCGATAATTGGCCCAAACGGGATCGGTGGCGATATCCGCCACGAAGACCGGCTGGCGACGCCAAGCGGCGGTGCCGCAGGAGCCGGTGTTATCGGCGATGGCGACGCATGCAGTGGCCTCGCGCAGCGTGGGCGGCAATCGTCCACCCGCGACTTGACGCATGAACGGCGCGTCCTCCTCGACGACATAGGCGGTGGCGATCAGCTCCTCGGCCTGTGATTCCACGAAGCGCAGGAGCTGGTCCAGCACCTCTGGCAGCGGCAGGCCGCTCACGATCATTTCGAGGATCTCTTTCTGATTTTGGATCGAACTCTCGATCCGCTTCTGTCCCGTGAGGTCGCGCATGACCGACGAGAAGTGCGTCAGCTCGCCCGCCTCGCCCCGGTGGGCGAGCAACACCTGCGAGACGGGAATCACGCGGCCATCCTGGCCTGCAAGCGCGCTCTCGCCCGACCACTGGCCGGCCCGAGCGGCTGCTTCGAGATGCCTGGCGGCCGCGTCGGCGACCTCGCGGGGATGAAAATCGGTGATGCGCAGACCCGCGCGAAGAGGGTCGTCCCCCAATCCCACCATGTGGCGGGCGGCGGTGTTGAGATAGACGACCGCGCCGTCTGGCGAAGCGACCCCCACGAAATCAGGTGTCGCTTCGATGATTGCGGCGAGTCGCTGGCGTTCGGCTTCGGCGGCCTGAAATCGCTGGCGTTCCTGCGCATCGCGCAGCGTGCGATGGATGGCCGACGGCAGTCGCTTCAGGCGGTCCTTCAGCACGTAATCCTGCGCGCCCTGGTGCACGGCCTCGATCGCGCGCTCCTCGCCGATATTGCCCGACACAAAAATGAACGGCAGCTGTGGCGACACTTGGCGAACCAAGTGCAGCGCATCGATCCCGCTGAAGTCCGGCAGGGAGAAATCCGAGATCACCAGGTCGTGACCGCCGACGTGCAATGCCGCCTGGAACTGCGCCGCACTCGACACCACCTCGATGAGGCAATCGGGCCACTCATCGCGCACGATCTCCGCCACCAGCTCGGCGTCCGTGAGGTTGTCCTCGAGATGGAGAATTCTCATGGCGGGAGGCCGGTGTTCTCAGGAGCCAGGGGGCGGGGTGGGCGGCGATTCGTTAAGCAGCGCCCAGAACACCCCGAGTTGCGTCACGGCGCTGATGAAATCGTCGAACGCCACCGGCTTCACCACGTAGGCGTTGCAACCGAGTTGGTAGGTGCGGAGCAGATCACTCTCCTCGCGGGAAGACGTGAGCACCACGACGGGCAGGGTCTTCAAACGAGGATCTTCCCGCACCTGCCTCAATACTTCGCGGCCGTCGATGCGCGGCATCTTCAAATCGAGCAACACGACCGCCGGGCGCTGGGTGGCAACTCCCGCGTGCGCGCCCCGCCGGAAGAGATAGTCGAGCGCCTCCACGCCATCGCGGGCGACGACGACCTCGTTGGCGAGGCGTGCCTCCTGGAACGCGGTGAGGATTAGCTCGATATCGTTGGGATTGTCCTCGGCCAGGAGGATGGGACGCAGCGTATTCATGAGTGGGAAGTGGACGATGGGGAGGTTTGCGCGGACTCGGTGGGAGCGAGCGGGAGAGAGAAGCTGAAGGTGGCGCCTTCGCCTGGCCGTCCCTGGGCCCACGTGCGGCCGCCATGGCGGGACACGATGCGACGCACATTGGCGAGGCCCACGCCGGTGCCTTCGAATTCCGCATCGGAATGGAGGCGCTGAAACACGCCAAAGAGCTTGTCGACATACTGCATGTCGAAGCCCACGCCGTTGTCGCGGACGTGAAAAACCGTCTCGCCGGCGGTCCGGTCCACGCTGCCGCTGATTTCGATGCGCGGCTGCGGCGAGCGGGAGGAGTATTTTACGGCGTTGCTGATCAGATTCGCCCACACCTGCCGCAGCAGGGAGGCGTCGCCTCGCGCGATCGGCAACGCCGAGACCTGCCAGTCGATGCGGGTTTCCGCGCCGCCGGAGAGATCCGCGATGATCGCGCTCACGATCGAGTGATTGTCCACCGGGCCGGGGTGCAGCTGCGCACGACCCGTGCGCGAAAATGCGAGCAAGTCGTCGATCAACCGGCCCATCTGCACGGCCGCATCGGAGATGACCTTCAGGTAACGCTGCGCTTTGGCGTCCAGCACACCGGCGGCATGTTTCGTCAGCAGGCCGGTGAAGCCGTCGATGTGGCGCAGGGGAGCGCGCAAGTCGTGCGACACGGAATATGAGAACGCTTCCAACTCCTTGTTGGCGTTTTCCAGCCGAGCGTTCTGGAGCTGCAGGTTCTGATTGAGCGAGTGGATCTTCTTTTCCGCCTGCCGGCGCTCGGTGATGTCGCGGATCACGGCGAGTGTCTGGCGCTCGCCCTCCACCTCGATGGGGCTGAGCAGGATGTCGACGGGGAATTCGCTGCCGTCCTGACAGCGCGCGAACAACTCCAGGCCAGCGCCCATCTCGCGTGCTCGCGGCGCCGCGAAATACGTGGCAAAGTGTGCGGCGTGCCGCGCCCGGAAACGCTCGGGCAACAGCTGGTGCAGCGGCAGTCCTGCGAGCGGTTGCTCGCCGTAGCCGAACAACTCGGCCGCGCGTCGATTCGCGCGCCGGATGCGGCCATTGTGGTCGACGAGGATGATCGCGTCGGGGCTGTTTTCGAACAGGCGTTGAAACATCTGTTCGCTTCGTCGGAGGGCCTGCTCGGCGCCGCGCCGCGCCGCGAAGTCGCGCCCCACGACGAGATACGCGCCGGCGACGAGCGCCAGCGCAGCGATGCTGCCCATCGCGATCCACGCGGTGGTGCTGTGGATCGCTTGCAGAGACGTCTCGCCGCGCTGCCGCAGAAGACCCCGCTCGGTCCGCTCCATCCGCGCGATGATCTCTCCGAGCACGTCGACGATGCGGCTGATCTCGGCCGGACTGACATCGGCGATCGCTTCGTCCAGCCCCATCGTGCGCCTGAGCGCATTGCGCCGCGCGGTCAGCTCCACCAGGCGGTTGGCCAGTGGCTCCATCTGCACGAGCCGCGATTGTTGCGCGGCATTGTCCGCAGACAGTTGTCGCAACCGCTGCATCGCGAGTTGCGCGAGTCGGGTCTGTTCAGACCACCGCTCCACCGCTCCTTCATCGCCGGTAAGTAGATAGCGCTGTGATTCGGTCTGGATTTTGACCAGATGATTGAGGCAGCCCTCCAGCTGGTAGAGCAGCTGATGCGTGTGCTCGACGGAATCCAGCACGTCCTCGAATTGGCGCGCGTTCTTCCAAGCCAGGGCGCCGAATAACGCCAGTAGCAGCAAGGCCGCCGCAAAACCGGCGGCGATTTTGTTCTCGAGGGAAAACTTCAAACTGCGCTCGGGGTTGATCGGACGGGGAAACGTGACGCTGGCGGGACCATCAATTTAGGATAGTTCGGGTCCTTCGCAACCGGTGCCCCCGAGCTTTATTCAATAAATTGCGAAAGAATCGCCGGCCGGGGGAGCCGCCATCAAATAGAACGCGTATTTTTACGCGGTTTATCCCTTCGACGATGAGCGCGCCGCTCGCTCGGCGCCTCGCGCGAATGTCACCGGACACTGGATACGAGACTGGTTGGCGTTTCACGTGCGAGACTGCGGTTGGTGAATCAGCCGCCATCCGCGACTTCGCGCTGAGCGTTCGCGGCTGGGCCGCGCGGAGTGTGCGAGGGGCGCGTCACGGGTTCGCGCTTGGCGTCGAGGCGCCGTGCTCTCAGGCTCGTGGCCCGAATGGCAAATCCCGCTGTGCCCCTCGCGGAGTTTACCCCTGGCACCTCTCGCGGCCGCTCCGGCTGGTTTCGCGCCGCTCAAACCGGTCGCGGCCGTTGGTGGCTGATCGACCCGGCGGGTCAGCCTTTCTT
>JAEYQF010000227.1 GCA_023410155.1 Verrucomicrobiota bacterium
GCGCAGAAGGAGGCGCTCTTCTACAAACAACTGGCGAACGACGTGATCTTCGAGAGCCCGCAGTTGCAGCAGATGGAGCACAAGGCGCGCAAGATCCTGTGCAGCCTGTGGGAGTCGGTGTGGAACAACTACGTCGCGCGCGGTCGCCGCGTGATTCGCCTGCTGCCGGCGCGAGTGGGGCAGTTGATTGAAGCCGAAACCACCGAACCGGCCAAGGCGCGGCGGATCTGCGACTGGCTCGGGTCGTTGACCGACGGAATGATTGTCCGGACCTATCGTCGTCTCAACGATCCGGACTTCGGTTCGCTCCGCGACTTGGCGTGATCAGCGGGCCAGGTGGCCGGCTGCCACGGCGGCTTCAATCATCTCCTGCGCGTAAGCCCAGAGGTCGCCCGAGCCGTCCTGAACGATGCTGTTGCGGGAGAGCACCCGGTCGCTGGTGATCCCGTGCCGTTGCCAGGCGGAACCTTGGGTATTCGCGTTCAGCAGCATGGGCTGAAAGCGGTCGCAGGCAGCCGCGAACTTTGCTTCGGGCGTTTCTCGCGCTTCGAACTCGTCCCACAAGGCCCGAAACTCCGTCGCCTGGTCTTCCGGGAGCAGACCAAAAATCCGGTCCGCCGCCCGTGCCTCCCGCTCATGCTGGTCCACCAACCGGGCGGTATCGTAGGCGAACGTGTCACCGGCGTCGATCTCAACCAAGTCGTGGATCAACAGCATTTTGAGCACGCGCAGGACGTCGAGATCCGGCGTGTTGGCGTGTTCGGCCAGCACCATCACGACCAGACAGAGGTGCCAGGAATGTTCGGCGTCGTTCTCCGCCCGCCGACTGTTGAGCAGGACGGTCTGGCGGAAGATCTCCTTCAATTTGTCGATTTCCAGCAGGAATCGGATCTGCTGCTCGAGCCGCGAACGATTCATGCCGCAGCGTGGGCCGAGCCGGCCGATTCTGGCGAGTGCGTTCCTCGGGTGTGCGGGCGCCGCGCAATTGCCGTCGCCTCGTGAGCCTCCTCAGCGGCATCGCGCAGCTACTGCAATGCGCTTGCGGAACCGCGGGCCAATCTTGTTCACCGGATCGTGAGGAGCGTCACCGTCCACCTTTTCCTTGCGAGCGGCAGCGCTGCACTCTTCGCTGACGCCCTTTTGGCTCCATGAAAATCCTCGTCGCCGACAAGATCTCGAGCAAAGGAGTGGCCCACCTGCGTGCACAGGCGGGTTTCGAAGTCGTGGAGGCGTATGGTTCCTCTCCCGAGAAGGTCCTGGAACTAGTGAAAGACGTGCACGCGATCGCCGTGCGCTCGGAGACGAAGATCAGCCGGGCGGTGCTCGAGGCGGCGCCGCACCTGAAGGTGGTGGGACGCGCCGGCGTGGGCGTGGATAACGTGGATGTGGAAGCGGCGACCGAGCGTGGTGTGGTCGTCATGAACACACCATCCGGCAACACGGTGGCGACCGCTGAGCTGACGTTCACCCACTTGTTGTGCGGCGCGCGTCCGGTTCCGCAGGCCGCCGCCTCGATGCGCGGCGGGAAGTGGGACCGCAAGTCCTTCAGCGGCGTTGAACTTTTCCGCAAGACCCTCGGCGTCGTGGGACTTGGCCGCATCGGCGGTGAGGTTGCCAAACGCGCCCAAGCGTTCGGTATGCGCGTGCTCGCCTTTGATCCCTACCTGGCGCCGAGCCGGGCCAAGGCGATGCAGGTCGAGGCGGTTACGCTCGATGAGCTGCTCGCGCAGGCGGATTTTATCACGGTGCACATGCCTCTCACCGAGGACACGATGCACATGATCGACGAAGAGGCGCTGGCCAAGTGCAAGAAGGGCGTTCGTCTCTTCAACTGCGCGCGCGGTGGCATCATCAAGGAAACGGCGTTGCTCGCCGCGTTGAAGTCGGGCCACGTGGCCGCGGCTGGCCTGGACGTGTTCGAGGACGAACCCCTGGCGGCCGACAGTGAGTTCCGCACGCTGCCCAACGTCGTGCTCACCCCCCATTTGGGCGCCTCGACGGCGGAAGCGCAGGACGCCGTGGGTCTTGAGATTGCCGAACAGATCGCCGACGTGCTCAACCGCGGGATCATCCGGAATGCGGTCAACATGCCGTCGATTGACGCCGCGAGCCTGAAGACGCTCGCGCCGTACCTCGACCTCGGCTCCAAGCTGGGCACGTTGGTTCAGCAGATCGCGCCGCAGCAAATCGCGACGCTGCGCATCACCTACTGGGGCAGAATCGTCGACCTCGATGCCAACGCGCTTACCCGCGCGATCCAGCGTGGTTTCCTGCGCCGCATCAGCGGTCAGGACGTCAACGACGTGAACGCGCCGTTCTACCTGCAGCGTCTCGGCGTGCAGGTCGAGGTGACGAAGTCCAACCGCGATTCGGACTACACCGAGTTGATCCAGGTCGAAGCGATCACCCCGAGCGGCGAGACGTTCTCGAGCGCCGGCACGCTGATCGGCAAGGGGGCGCACCCGCGCATCGTCGGCATCAACGGCCGTGAGGTGGAAGTGGCGGCGGAGGGCAAACTCTTGGTGCTCGAGAATCTCGACCAGCCTGGCATGGTGGGCGAGGTGGGCTCCATTTTGGGCAAGGACAAGGTCAACATCGCGGACATGTCGCTCTCGCGGCTCACGCCCGGCGGCACGGCCTACATGGTCGTGCGCGTGGACACCGAGCCGAGCGCCGATGCCCGGCGAGTGATCAAGGAACACCCCGCGATCAAGCAGGCGAAGTTCGTGCAATTGTGAACCTCGAGCTCCCACTGCCCAGTCTCCGGGTCCGCCCGGAGGTGGTGAGCGGACACCAACGATCCGCTCCCGCCTGCTAGGCGGCTCGGCCTGTCTCGCGCCATGCTCGTCCCGCTTCTGTTCGCCGCTGTGGTTGGCTACGTGCTCGGCGCACTCCCGTTCGGCTATCTCGTCGCCCGGGCGCATGGCGTCGATATCTTCACCGTTGGCAGCAAGAACCCGGGTGCGACCAATGTGCGCCGGGTGCTGGGCGCCAAGGCGGGCAACCTCGTCTTTGCCCTGGACGCGTTGAAGGGCGCGACCGCCACCGCGTTGCCGTTGCTGCTGAATCGAGCGGGGCTGCTCGCGCGGCTGCCCGGATGGTCCGAACCCGTGCGCTGGCTGCCGTTGGCGGTGGCGGGTTTGGTCGGCGCA
>JAEYQF010000176.1 GCA_023410155.1 Verrucomicrobiota bacterium
AAGTAGATCATGACGTTGCGGCAGAAGATGACGTGAAACGGCTGCGTGAAGGATGGCGTGCCTTCCAGCAGGTTGAGCCGGCTGAAGTTGACGCGCTGCCGCAGGCTGGCGCGCACGCGATAGTTGCCTTGCTGGGGACCGTAGCCGGTTTCGAAATACGCCTTAACGAGCGACGGATGGATGCGGCTGACCGCCTCGGTCGGATAGATGGCCTGGCGGGCGCGGTCCAGGATGCGGCCGGAGATATCCGTTGCCTCGATCTGCCACGGCCAGACCGGGTCGCGGCGGAAAAACTCCGAGAGCTGGATCGCGATCGAGTAGGGCTCCTCGCCCGAGGAACAGGCGGCGCTCCAGATGCGGAGCTGCGGCCAGTTGGCTTTGGGGCGCCGTTTAAGCAGCTCGGGCAGGATCAGCTCCTCCATCGCCGAGAAGTGACCTTCCTCCCGGAAGAAGTACGTGTGGTTGGTCGAGATCGCGTCGATCAGGTTGCCCAGCTCGTCATGGCCGCGTGGAGACCGCAGCAGCTCGCAATAATCGCTGACACTTGGCAGCTGAACCGCCCGCAGCCGCTTGGCCAGCCGGGCCGACACGAGTTCACGTTTATCCGAGCCGAGATTGATGCGACTATGTTGGTAAACGAGCTGACGGATAAACTGGTACTCGGCCGATTGCATCTAGACCCCGCCCTAATCGGCGCAAAGGGGACGAAATAAACCTCCAAACGGTGGCGAAACCCCACCCGGCAAATTCTTCCGTTAGGGGTTTTTAAGGAGGCGGATTCTCGGTGCCGGCCCGCGGAATGTCATCTTTAAGTGATTACTCAGCAGATGCTTGAGAATTGCACAACAGCGGTGGCATCAGCGCTGCTTGTGTGGCCGCGATGATCGAAGCCGTTGCCCAGTCCGGAAATTACCAGCTCGCCTGTAAGCTCCTCGACGCAACCGTGCTTCGCCAGGAGGCGATCGCGACGAACATCGCCAACGCGGAGACGCCGGGATTTCGGCGCATGGACGTGGCGCCTGACTTTGCGCAAGCCCTTCGTTCGGAGTTCGCCACGGGCGCGCGAAAGTCGCCGGCCGAGCTCAGCCGGCTGCAGCCGAAGTTGGTGGAAGACATCACCGCCCGCACCGTTCGTCCCGACGGCAACAGCGTGGAGCTCGAGAGCGAGCTGCTCGCGATGAACCGCAACAGCGTCGAGCACGAGTTCCTCGCGCAGGTCGTCACCTCCCACATCAAGCAACTGAAGGTCGCGATCAGCGGCCGGATGGCCTGAGCCCTTTTTTTGACGCCATGGATCTTCTCACTGGCATCTCCGCTACTTCGGGTGCGCTCAATGCGCAGAAAACCCGCCTGGACATCATCGCGCAGAACATCGCCAACGCGCACACGACGCGGGGCCCCAACGGTCTGCCTTACCAGCGGCAGGTCGTCTCGTTCGAGACAGAGCTGTTGCGCAAGATGGGCGATCGGATCGAGCCGGGCAGTCAGTCGTTGTCGACGGTGCGGGTAGCGAACATCACGGCGGACACCTCCCCCGGCCAGCGCGTCTATGATCCGGACCATCCGGACGCCGACGGCCAGGGCATGGTGACCCTGCCGAACGTCAACGTCGCCCATGAAATGGTCGACCTGATCACGTCGTCCCGCACGTACGAGGCCAACCTCGCTGTAGTGAAGAACGCACGACAGATGGCCGCGCGCACCCTCGAGATTGGTCGCTAACCTGCTGAATCATGGCTCTCATCGGCTCGACTTACGGTATCGGCAGCGTCCGTCCCTTCACTCCTCCGGCCGCGGAAATGCTGCAGCGACCCGGCACGATCAAGCCCGGCCAGCTGGAGGCGGCCGGCCTCGCGGGCGCCGGCGAAGCCGGTGGTGCGGCGGGCGTGGCACCCGCCAAGTTCGACTCGATCATCGATCGGGCGATCACCGCGGTGGAGGACAAGCAGGCGGTATCCGCCGCGACGACGCGCGCGGTGTTGCTCGGCGACAATGCGCGTCTGCACGAGAGCATGATCGCCATGCAGGAGGCCTCGGTCTCGTTCGGCCTGATGCTCGAAGTGCGCAACAAGGTGGTGGAGTCCTACCAGGAGCTGATGCGGATGCCGGTCTGAGCCCGCGCTGCCTTCCTCCTTCACCTGATCAACCCGTTTTCGGTTCGTCATGAAACCCTTTGCCCAATCCCTGCTCGCCCTCTGGCGCGAACTTGGCCTCAACCAGCGCGTTTCGCTCGGGGTGGCTGCGCTCGTCGTTCTAGGCGGACTGGCTTCCCTCGTATTGTGGTCCCGACGTCCGGATTACCAGCTGCTGTACGGCCGTCTCGGTGAAAAGGATACGTCGGCCATCATCAGCAGCCTGCAGGCGCAGGGGATTCCGCACCGGACCGGCGGTGGCGGCGCGATTTATGTGCCGAGCGATCAAGTACATCGGCTGCGCATGGACCTCGCCGGCAAGGGCCTGCCGACGGGTGATGGCGTCGGTTTTGAGATCTTCGACAAGGGCCAGTTCGGCCTGAGCGACTTTGTCCAGCGCACGAACTACACGCGTGCGCTGCAGGGTGAACTCGCCCGCACGATCGCCCAGCTCGACGGCGTCGCGCACGCCCGTGTGATGATCGTGCAGCCGGAGAACCGGTTGCTGCTGACTGAGCAGGGGGTGAAGCCGACCGCGTCCGTCTTCGTTGAACTTTCGTCCAACCGCATGGAGTTGGAAGCGGTGAACTCGATCCGCCACCTCGTGGCC
>JAEYQF010000244.1 GCA_023410155.1 Verrucomicrobiota bacterium
AAGTAATCCCCCACGCTTCTTCTCTCTTCGCTCGCCACCCCCTGCCCGGCTAATATAGACGCAGGCAATTTAATTCGCGGCGAGTTCGCCGCTGTTTGTCTCAGGGGAATTCGCCGCCTGGCGCGGCAAACTCTACCGGGCTGGTTGCAACGGCCACAGCGTCGGCACGAGCCACAGAGCGAGAGCGAAAATCAGCACGGTTAGCAGTCCGCCCACGCGCATAAAGTCGGCGAACCGGTAGCGTCCGGGGCCATAGACCATCAGGCAAGCGGGCTCGAGTGGCGTCAGATACGAGCAACTTGCCGCAATCGCGATCATCAGCGCGAATGGCCGCGGGTCCAAACCGGAGTGTGTCGCCGTCTGCACGGCAATCGGCAGCAAGACCGCAGCGGCGGCCTGGTTCGACATCGGCTGGGTGAGCGCGACGGTGAGCGCGAAGAATCCGCCAAGCAGGCTCAATGGCGAGAGTCCACCGGTCCATGCGGCGACGTGCCCGGCCAGGAACGCCGCGGCTCCCGTGCTCATCATCGCCTCGCCTAGTGTGAGCATGCACGCGACGAGGATGACGGCGCGCCACTCGACCTCGCGATAAGCATCCGCCGGCTGGATACAACGTGTGGCCAGCACGAGAAACGCGCCGGAGAGCACGGCGACAGGCAAGGCGAGCACACCGGTCGCCGCGAGCGTCAACGATCCGATGAAGATCAGAATGGCCCGCCATGCGCGCGCCCGATCCACCCGATTCTCCGCCACCTGATTCAGGACGCTGATCAAGCCATCCTCCGCGAGTTGACCGATGGAGCGAGAGCTACCTTGCAGCAGCAACACGTCGCCGACGCGAAACAAGGTGCGCCCAAGTTTGCCGGGTTGATTGCGACCGTGCCGATTCAGTCCGAGCACTTGCACCCCGTAGCGTTCCCGGACGCCGATGGCGCTCAGAGTGCGTCCCACAAGTCGAGATCGCGGGACGATAAGCGCTTCGACGAGCCTAGTGTCCTCATCGCGCAGGTCCGGATCGGAGAGCTCCAAATCGGGGCGAATCTCCAGGCCGGCGATGTCCTTCACCTTGAGCACGTCCTTCTGCGCACCCTTCACGAGCAGGATGTCGCCGGCCTGCAGTTTCAAATCACGTCGTGGCCACAGGTGAGCGTCGGGTTTCCGCACCACACGCACCACTTGCAAGTCGAGTTCGCGGCCCAAGTCGGCTTTTGCGAGCGTCTGCCCAATCAGGGGCGAGTCATCGAGAACCACCACCTCGGTCACGTAATGTCGCAGTTCGAACTGGTCGACCAGCTCGGCGGGAGCCCGGTGGGGAATGAGTCTGCGACCAATAAAAAACATGTAGAGGAGCCCCACCGCTGCGATCGGGAGGCCGACCGGCGAGAGTTCAAACATCCCAAGCGGCTCCAGGCCCGAGCGGGTCATGAGCCCGCTCACCACCAGGTTCGTCGAGGTGCTGATGAGCGTGACGGAGCTCGTGAGTATCGATGCGAAGGCGACAGGCATCAGCAGGCTCGACGGCGAGATCTTCGCCTTTACCGCCAGCCCAGTGACGATCGGCAGGAACAGGGCGGCGGCGGCAGTGTTGCTGATGAACGCACTGAGCGTCGCAACGGCCAGCATCACGGAGGCCAGCAACGTATTCACATTGGTGCCCGCGTGCCGGAGGATGAATTGGGAGGAGAGGTCGACGACGCCGGTGCGGATCAGGGCAGTCGTCATGATTAACAACCCCAAGATCATGATGACCGTGTCGCTCCCGAATCCGGCAAACGCCGCCTTGGCGGGCACCAAGCCGGAGATGACCAAGGTGAGCAACAAGCCGAGCGCGACGACGTCGCTCGGGATCCACTCGAACGCAAAGAAGATCAGCGCCACCACCACTAAGCCAAGCAGGAGCGCAATCGAGAAGGTCACACCGATTGGAGCAGCGAAATCTTACGGCGGTTCCGCATTGGGGATCGGACACCGCGCGGGTTGGCAAGAGCCAGACGACGGCTAACCCAGAGGCTGCGCGGGTTGGGAAACTTCTTTGAGAACGGTGCCGGAGAGGCCGGCGTGCACGTCCACGGCGATATCGCCGAGCGAGATGATGCCAACGAGTTTCCCCGCGCGATCGAGCACCGGAAGTCGGCGAACTTGATAGCGCTGCATCAGCGTGACCGCCTCTTCGAGGTCTTCATCCTCGCGCACCGAAATCGAACCGGTGGACATGACGTCCTTCACCCATGTGCGAGAGAGGTCCGCGCCATCTGCGACGGCTTGCACTACGATGTCGCGATCCGTCAGCATTCCCACGACTACGCCATTGTCCACCACGGGCACCACGCCGATGTCGTGCAGTCGCATCAAGCCGGCGGCCTCGACCACCGTGGAAGAAGGAGAGACGGAGTGCGTTCCCTTTGTCATCATTTCGCGAGTTTTCATGACATCACGTTACGCAGCCTTCGTTCGGTTGCCATCGGGCGATGTCCTGAGTCATCCCTCCGCAGCCCGCGCCTTGGTGCGTTTATCTCTGCGGAGCCGCGCAGGGGAGGACGCGGGGCCCACAGCTCGCCGTTTGCCCCATGGTTCCTCGCATCGATGCGGGTTAGGGTTCGGTGGCGCTAGCAAACTCACATTCAAATGAACCGCTCAAACAGCTCCCTCATCTCGCGAGTCTCGATCGTGGCCGCGGCAGTAACCGTCCTAGCTGCGATTGGCTGTCGACCACACGACGGCGATCCCAGCGTCAAGGAGACCGATCGTCGAACGATGCACCCGGAAGGTCAGCGGGAAGCCACCGCGGACCAAGGGGCCGATGCCGGCAATCGTTCTAATCCCGACAGTGAGCTGACGAGTCGGCCTGGCGAAGCGTCCGGGGGCACACAGGCGCCAGGAGGCGAACCCGACGCCAACGTGCGCGAAGGGCAGAAGTAGATCAGGCGCTGCTCGCTTCCGCGTGCAAGCGAGGAGAGTGGCCTGCTGAGCCGGCCGCAGCAGATCGGGAGAACCCCATCGCTTCGAGGAGTTCGCCGTCCTCACCTTCAGTGGGGTCGGCCTTCACCGAAGCCACCACGTGTGAGAGCAAACCGATGGAAACCTGATCGGCCATCTCGCATTTCTCGCGCGCCTGGGCGAGTTGGACCTCGAGGCGTGCAATCATCGCCCGTGCGTCCAGACTCGGTTTGATGGCATCATTGAACTGGCTCAGCGTCAGACCGCCGAACGGTTTCGACGGGCGCAGGAGAGCCCATGCGCCGAGCATGCGGGTGAGGAGTGCTTGATTGTGTTTCAGATTCATGAGCGATCAGCGCCAGCCATCCGGTCGTGATGCGCAGAGCGTTCAGGTCCAACCGGTGTTTAGCGCGGGCATTTTTCACGTAAAATCACGTAGGCTGACTGCGCGCCGTTTGCGTTTAGGGACGCATGAGGCGGCGATTGCGATCCTCTCCCAACTGAGTTCGTTGCGGTATGAATAACCGGTCGTGGCTGATCGTTGGCGCTTTGTTGACGCTTCTGCTTTCCTCGTGTGCGACGTTATCCTCGCGGCAAATCTCCGTGGCGCTCTCGGATGTGGAGGCCGTCAATGCCTCCGTCTTCGAGACCGGCGTGGCACTCACGCTGCGCATCGCGAATGAATCCGACACGAACCTCTCCATCCGAGGCAGCGTGCACCGGTTGTATATCAACGGCGTGTTTGTGGGCCGCGGACTCTCTGACGAGTCCCTGGAGATCCCTCCGTTCAGCACGGCGACCCAGCGCGTGCCGCTCTATGTCGAAAATCTATCTGTGATCGGGAAGATTCGCCTGTGGGCTACGGGATCCAAGATCGCGTATCGAGTAGAGAGCCGCCTGCACCCGACAACGGGCGGGGGGCTGCGCACGGAGTCGACCGGCGAGCTAGACTGGCGATCGCTGGCGGCAGCGGTCGAACACCTTCGTTAGTTCACCATCGACGGCCGTCGTGGTGCTGCTCGCACCGGCTGTCCTGGCTTCGGGGCACGAGCCTCTGATTCCGCAGCGATGGCTTGCACGATGGCAGCGTCGATGGCCACGCGCCGGCGGCTGTGGTCGGTGATGCGGTCGAAGTGCTCCTGCGCCACCGTGCAC
>JAEYQF010000189.1 GCA_023410155.1 Verrucomicrobiota bacterium
AAATTGAGGTGGTCAAGTCGCCCACGCCGGACATGCCCGCGGATTCCCTCGGTGGCGCCGTCAACCTGAAGACCAAGTCGCCGCTCAACCTCAAGGAGAAGCGCCGCATCAGCTACCGCGCCGCCGCCCGGTGGGCCCCGTCGTTCTTTGCGCACACGCCGTTGCGCCGTGATCATCCGATCCATCCGCTCCTGAGCGCCGGCTACCAGGAGGTGTTCGATGTCTTTGGTGGCGAGCGCAACCTCGGCGTTTCGCTCGACCTGTTCTACAGCGAAAACGTCAACGGGATCGATCAGACGTTGTTGGATTATCAATACACGACGAACTCGCCGGCCTACGTCTGGGATTTCCGCCGCCAGAACGGCTACAACAACCGCGTCCAGCAGAGCGCGACGCTGAAGCTCGACTACCAGCTGTCGGAAACAACCCGCATCTTTTTCAACACGATCTACAATGATGCGCCGGAAAGGTTCAACCGGCTCTTCACCGCGCGTGCCTACACGGGCCGGACCGTCGCGGCGATTGGTGACGACGGGCAGCCCACCGGCACCGGCGCCATTCTTCCTGGCTGGACGGACGACGTGACCGAAGTGCGCGGCGTCGCGGCGTCCACGGTCGAGTTGAACTCCACCCTCTACAGCTTTTTCGACCGGCAGCGGCAGTTTCATGCCGGTGCGATTCACGAGCTCGACTGGGTGCGCATCGACTACGACGCGAACTACAGCCACTCGAAGCCGCTCCTGGAGAGCAGCTATCGCGGCAAGGATGGGCTCGGCGGCGGCATCTTCACGATGGATGTCAAAAACGTCGGCTGGATTCTTGACCGGTCGGGTTCGGATGAGAACCCGGACTTCACCCAGACGGCGGGGCCCGACATCAACGACGCGGCCAGCTACAGCAATGGCCGGCTGACGAGCCGTCGTAATCAGCGTTTCACGACGCGCCACAACGCCAGCCTGAACGCGCTGTTCAACCTGCCGACGAAGTTCGACTCGACGATCAAAACCGGCCTGCGCTGGGGCGATATCGAGGTCGCGGAGAAGGCGGGTGAGCGTCGCTGGGATTATGTGGGAGCTGCACCGCTCTCGTCGCTGGTCGATCCGAACCTCGAGCTGACGTACGAGGATCTGTTCGGCAATCTGCCGTTCATCGACTCGGCGCGGATCGGGCAGGACATCCACGAGAATCCGCAAAACTGGCGCGAAGACCGGTACTACGCCGCCACCCGCAAGTACGCGGGCAGCCGCCGCCTGCAGGAGGACATCACGGCCGCCTACGTCCAAGGGCAGGCTCGCCTCGGTCGCTTCGGACTGGTCACCGGTGTGCGCATGGAGCGCACCGAGTTCGACGGAGAGGCGTACGTTATTTCACGTACCCCCACCACCAATGCCGAACGTGAGGCCGATCCGGAGGGCTCTGCCGCCAAGGATTACGCGGGTAACCTGCGCCGGCTGAAGGGCGACTATACCGATTACTTCCCCGGTATCCATCTGACCTATCAGATCACGGACAACCTCCAGGCGCGCGCCAGCTGGTCCAATTCGATCGGGCGCCCGCCGGGCACGAGCCTGCTGCCGACGGAGTCGATCAGCGTCACCAACGAAACGGTGACGCTCGGCAATCCGGACCTTAAGCCCCAGCACTCGGAGAACTGGGACCTTGCTCTCGAGTATTACTTCGAGCCCGTTGGCCAGTTCTCGGTCGGGTACTTCCGCAAGGACCTGAGCGACTTCTTCGTCAACCGCACGATCGGTACCGTCGCCACGGGACCGGACAATGGCTTCAACGGCGACTACGCCGGCTACGAAATCATCGGGCCGAGCAATGCGGGCAAGGCGAAGATCGACGGTTGGGAGCTGAACTATCAGCAGCAGTTCACCTTCCTGCCGGGCATCTTCCGCGGCCTCGGCTTCTTCGCCAACTACACGCGGCTCGAAACCTCCGGCGACTACGGCGAAACCGGCGCGCGCTCGACGAGCGATGTTGCACGCTTCGTGCCGGAGACGGCCAATGCCGGTCTCACGTTCAACGCCGGCAAGTTCGGCAGCCGGGTGCTCTACAACTACTCCGCGGCGCACCTCTGGGACTATTCGGCGGACGCGTCCCGGCTGCGCTACCGCGACGATCGCACGCTCGTGAACCTGAGCTTGAGCTACCGTATCCGTCCGGAACTGACGTTCTTCGTCGACTTCACCAACCTCTTCAACGAGCCGCTGCAGTACTACCGTGCGCTGCCGGACCGGCTGGAGCGTAGCACCTACAACGGCACGGCGATGACCTTCGGCATCAGCGGTCGCTTCTAACCAGCCTTACCATGCGCCGCCTTACCCGTACCGCTTTGCTCCTCGGCCTCGCCGCCGGCACCTTGTCCGCGGCTCCGACCCTGCCGCGTCTCTCGCATCAGGATCCGGGCCTGCTGGTCGACCTCGGCGTCGGCCTGTGGGCCTGGCCAATGCCGATGGACCACGATGGCGACGGCCTCGTCGATCTCGTGGTGGCCTGCACGGACAAACCCTACAACGGCACGTACCTGTTCCGAAACTCGGGGCTGGTCGATCCGCAGAACGGGTTGCCGGTGTACGAGGCGGCCGTGCGGCTGGGGCCGGCCGAGCGGAATCCACAGGTGTCCTACGTGGACGGTCACCCTGTCGTGATGACGCCGAACCGCGTGTATCCGAACGTCAAGGACAAGGGGCTGGCTGACGGACGGTCCCTCGGCCTGCCGGAAAAAATCGACGTCGGCCCCGGCAACATCCGGGCCAACCAGTGGAAGTTGGTGGACTTCGATGGCGACGGACGCAACGACCTCGTCATCGGAATCGGCTACTGGGGCGAGTACGGCTGGGACAATGCCTACGACGCCCAGGGCCGCTGGACGAACGGGCCGTTGCACGGGTATGTGTTCCTGCGCCGCAACACCGGCACGAACGAACAGCCGCAGTACGCCGAGCCGGTGAAGATCGAGGCCGGCGGCCAGCCGATCGACGTGTTTGGCATGCCGTCGCCCAGCTTCGGAGATTTCGACGGCGACGGTGACCTCGACCTGATTTGCGGCGAGTTCCTCGACGGGTTCACCTACTTCGAGAACACCGGCACGCGGACCAGACCCGTGTACGCCGCCGGTCGGCGCCTCGCCAATGGTGGTGGCGACATCCGGATGGACCTGTGCATGATCACGCCGGTCGCGTATGACCTGAACGGTGACGGTCATCTCGACCTCGTGGTCGGTGATGAGGACGGCCGCGTCGCGATCATCGAACACACCGGTCGCGTCGTCGCCGGGATGCCGCAGTACCGTGAGCCTCGTTACGTCCGCCAGTTTGCCGCCGATGTGAAGTTTGGCGCGCTCTCCTCGCCAGTGGGCGTGGATTGGGATGGCGACGGGCTCGAAGACATCATCACCGGCAACACCGCCGGCTACATCGGGTTCATCAAAAACCTGGGTGGCACCCCGACGCGCTGGGCCGCCCCGGTGTACCTGACGGCGGGCGGCAAGACGATCCGCATCATGGCGGGCCCGAACGGCTCGATCCAAGGTCCGGCGGAAGCGAAGTGGGGCTACTCCAATGTCAGTGTGGCCGACTGGGACGGTGATGGCCTGCTCGATGTCACCGACATGGGCATCTGGGGCCACGTCACATTGTACCGAAACGTGGGCACACGCACCGCTCCGGTGCTCGCGCCGGGCGAACGGATCAAGGTGGAGTGGGAGGGCGACGCACCGAAGCCGGCGTGGAACTGGTGGAATCCCGAGGGCAAGGAACTCGCGACGCAGTGGCGCTCGACGCCTGCCATGGTCGATCTGGACCGGGACGGACTGATGGACCTCGTCATGCTCGACCCGGAAGGCTACCTCGCCTGGTACCAGCGGCAGCGCAAATCGGATGGGCAACTCGTGCTGCGTCCTCCGCAGCGGGTTTTCTGGGGCGAACAGGTTTCTGAATACAACAGCGTCGGCAAGCCGACGGGAGAGGGGGCGAACCGTCCCGGGTTGCTGCGCATGAACAGCGGCACCGCGGGCAAGAGTGGCCGCCGCACCTTCTGCTTTGTGGATTGGAACGGCGACGGTGAACTGGACCTGCTCGTGAACAGCCAGCCCAACGTCAACATCCTGCTGGGCCGCGGACGGGATGCGCAGGGACGCTGGGTGTTCCGTGACACCGGACCCATCCATGAGCACGTCCTGGCCGGTCACTCCACGACACCGACCACGCTGGACCTCGACGGCGACGGTCGTCGGGACCTCGTGATCGGCGCGGAGGACGGGTTTTTCTACTACGTCCTGAATTCGGCCGGTCAGCGGCCCTGAGGCTGGTGGTCCTGCCT
>JAEYQF010000322.1 GCA_023410155.1 Verrucomicrobiota bacterium
GCGCCCCTCTTGCGCTTCGTCCACGAGGGAGGAGTTTCGCATGAACTCGAAGGTGCTCATGACCCACGCCCCTGGGCCGGCCACCGGCCTTGCCGCGCGCGCCGCCGATTTCGGTCCCTGGTTTCACAACCTGCATTTCCCCGACGGCAGCCAAACCGCGCCCAACCACCCGCTCGGCGACTTCCCCGCGTTCAAATGGCGCGACATCTCGCCGCATCTCCCGGCCGATCTCACCGGCTGGAGTGCGCTCGATATCGGGTGCAACGCCGGTTTCTACTCCCTCGAACTCGCCCGTCGTGGCGCCCACGTCGTGGCGCTGGACCTGGATCCCCATTTTCTCCGGCAGGCCCGCTGGGCCAAGGAGCAGTTTCCCTTCGGCGATCGCATCGAGCTCCGTCAGGGGCAGGTATATGACCTTGCCCGGTGGGATGAGCGCTTCGATCTCGTGCTGTTCATGGGCGTTTTCTACCACCTGCGTTATCCGCTGCTCGGGCTCGATCTCGTCGCGGAGAAAGTGAAACGCCTGCTCGTTTTCCAGACGCTTACCATGCCCGGTATGGACGTAGTGGATACGCCCGACGATCAGGATTTCAACGACCGGACCTCGCTGGTCGCCTCCGGCTGGCCCAAGATGGCGTTCATCGAGAAGAAACTCGCCGGCGATCCGACGAACTGGTGGACGCCGAACCACGCCTGCATCGACGCGATGCTGCGCTCCACCGGCCTGCGCGTGCTTCAGCAACCAGGGCACGAGATGTATCTCTGCGAACCCGCCCACGCCGGCGGCGTGAAACGCGGCCGCGCGTGGAACGAGGAGGAAATCCTCGCCGCCACCGGCCGTAGCGCAGTCGACACCACCTCCTCCTTTCGCACCACGCCCACATGACCACACCGCACGCTCGGCCGAGCCGCTTGCGGCGAGCGTTGCAGTTCGCGTGGCCCTTTCGGCGCTCGGTCCTCCTGATCCTCTTCTTCACGCTGCTCGCCTCCGCTTTCAACGCGGTCGAGCCGCTCGTCTTGAAGTTGATCTTCGACGATCTGGGCGAGGGCCGCGGCGCGGAGCGGTTGATGTTTGGCATCGGGATCCTTCTGGGCCTCACCCTGCTCCGCGAAGCCGCCAACGGTATCTCCAACTGGCTCACCTGGCGCACCCGGCTGGGCATCCACTTCTCCCTGCTCGAGCAGACAGTGGGCAAACTCCACCGCATGCCCCTGCGCATGCAGCGCAGCGAAGGGGTCGGCGCAATCATGACGCGCCTTGACCGCGGTATCCAAGGTTTCCTGACAGCGGTCACCCAGCTTCTCTTCAACACGTTCCCGTCGATCCTCTATCTCATCATCTCGCTGGTGATCATGTTTCGCCTCGACTGGAGGCTGGCGCTGCTCGTCCTCGTGTTTGCGCCTCTGCCCGCCATCGCCGCCGCAGTCGCCTCGCCCGAGCAGATCCGCCGCGAACGCAACCTGCTCGACCAGTGGGCGAAGATCTACTCGCGCTTCAACGAAGTGCTCTCCGGCATCGTGACGGTGCGCAGCTTCGCAATGGAAGACATCGAGAAGCAGCGCTTCCTCCGCGACGTTTCCGCGGCCAATGCGGTGGTCGTCACCGGCGTGCGCACGGACGCGAGTTTCAGTGCCGCGAGCAATCTCGCCATCGCGCTCGCCCGGGTGGTCGCCATCTGCGCGGGCGGCATCTTCGTCGCGCGCGGGCAGATCACCCTCGGCACGCTCGTCGCCCTCCTCGGCTATGTCGGCGGACTCTTCGGCCCCGTGCAGGGCCTGAGTGGTGTTTACCAAACCGTGCAACGCGCCACGAGCGCACTCGACGAAATCTTCTCGATCCTCGACGTGCAGGAGCACCTCGGCGATTCGCCCCACGCGCGTGAAGTCACGACGGTAAAGGGCGACGTGGAATTCCGCGACGTCACGTTCCGTTATGAGCAAGAAGGCCGTCCGCTGCTCGATGGCGTGACCCTCTCCGTGCGCGCAGGCGAGACCATCGCCATCGTCGGCCCCAGCGGCTCGGGCAAAACCACACTCATGGCGCTGCTCATGCGTTTCTACGACCCGATGAGCGGCAGCATCCTGCTCGACGGCACCGATCTGCGCGACCTGAAGCAAAGCTCCCTCCGCAAGAACATCGGCGTCGTGCTCCAGGATCCGCTCCTTTTTAACGATTCGATTCGCAACAACATCATCTACGGTCGCCTCGAGGCGAGCACCGCCGAGATGGAGGCCGCCGCCCGCGCGGCCAACGCGCACGACTTCATCCAACGCCTGCCGGAAAAGTATCAAACCTCCGTCGGCGAACGTGGCAGTCGCCTCTCGGTCGGCGAACGCCAGCGCATCACGATTGCACGCGCGCTGATCAAGAACCCGCGCATCATCATCCTCGACGAGGCGACCGCCTCCCTCGATGCCGAGTCGGAGGCGCTGGTGCAGGACGCCGTGGAACAACTGATGCGCGGCCGCACGACCTTCGTGATCGCCCATCGTCTCGCGACCGTGGTCAACGCCGACCGTATCGTGGTCCTCCGCGAAGGCCGCATCGCCGAGATCGGTCCGCACGAGGAGCTGATGCGCTTGAACGGCTACTACGCGTCGCTCGTTCGCCGTCAGACCCGCGGCCTGATCGAGAACAAAGACGAGCCCTTGGAAGCGTGATTCCTCACCCGGCGTGACCGGGTGCCGACTTCCGCTTCACACGGGCGCGACTCGGTCCGCATCTCGCGTCGAGGCCGTCCGCACCGTGCCCCGACCGGGGGCGGCTTGTGGACCGACTCAAGCCGCTTTGCGTCGCGACTGCGGAGCGGGAAGCTGACGCTTCTTCCTCTCCTGTCGCAGCCGAAGTTCGAGAAACGCGAGGACCGCACCCTCTTCGGCATTGAGGCCACTCAAGTCGTGCTTCAGCGCTTGCTCAGCCCGCTTTTCCAACTGCGCGATCGTTTCTCCCTGCAGGTAGCTGTTCATCACCACGGGGTGAATGTAGCATTTCTTGCATACGGCCGGCGTGTTCCCCAGTCGCTCAGAGACGCGCTCGATCGCCTGCACGAGGTTCTTCTTCGCCTGTGCCTTGGTGTCGAATTTTTCGAACTCTCGCAACGCCAGCGCCGCGAGCACCGTCCCCGCCCACGTGCGAAAATCCTTCGCGGAAAATTCCTCGCCGGCGATCTCGTGCAGATATGCGTTCACGTCACTCGAACCGATCTTCTGCGGTTCGCCACGGTCATCCTCGTATTGAAAGAGATCCTGCCCCGGCAGATCCTGCGCCTGACGCACGATTTTCGCGAGGCGCGGGTCATGCAGATCGATCTCGTGCTGCTTCCCGCTCTTGCCGCGGAACTCGAAGTGCATCGTGCCGCCGCGAATCCTCACGTGTCGATCGCGCATCGTGCTCAGGCCGAACGAGCGGTTCTGCTTCGCGTATTCCTCGTTGCCGATGCGGATGAGCGTCGTCTCGAGCAGCCGCACGAGGGCGGCAAGGACCTTCCGGCGGTCGAGACGCTTACGCGCCAAGTCTCGCGCCACGCGGCGCCGGATGCGCGGCAGCGCCCGACCAAACGCCAAGGTGCGCTCGAACTTGTTTTCGTCGCGGACCGATTTCCAGTCGTCGTGATACCGATATTGCTTCCGTCCGCGGGCATCGCGGCCGGTGGCCTGGATGTGGCCATTCTCTGCCGGACAAATCCACACGCCGGTCCAGGCCGGCGGGATCACCAGTCGCCCGATGCGGCGCAGCGTATCCTTATCTTTGATACGCGCGCCGGCGGCATCACGATACACGGGCTTCCCGCCGCGCATCTCCCGGGTGATGCCCGGCGAGTGATCGGAGACATAACGCAGCCCCGCCGCCCGTGCCGCCGCGATCCCTTCGGCAACGGCGGGCGGCGGACGGGCGGGCATGGAGGAATCGGGGCGGGGCATGCCGTTGATAGTGGACACGCCGCGGCCTCGGTTCCGATCCGCTCGTCACATCACGGTGCGAGTCGGCGTGGACGGCGCCACTGTCGACTCGACCCGCGTCATCAGCGAAGCGCCGATCTCGAGAACACCCACGAGCACGTGCGGCACCCAGACTTGGTCGGCGAACCCGAACAGCCAGGGAGAGGCCGCGAGCAGCACGCCGCTCAGGAGGTCGAACGTGAGGTGAACCTTCATCGGGATGAGCTTGGCGACGCTGAGTTCGTAACGGGTGATCAAGCTGTAGATCAGGGCAGCCACGCCGAGCATCACGGGGATGCGCGAAGCGGCGCCGGGGGGCAGTTGGAACAGCTGCGGAGCAAAGATCAGCAGCAGTCCGACGATATAATCCAAGGCTCCGTGAGCCCGCGTTGAGATGAATCGCATGGCGAAGTCTCCTTGTGATGGTTGAGGTTCAGTGTTGAACCGGCGCAGTGCGCACCGGCGAGTATAAGGTAGATTCGCCCGAATCATCGCACCACCCGGCGAACTTCCGGGCCGCGAAAGAAGCCGGTTGCCACGAGCGGCATGGGGATTTGCCTCAGGAACAAGCGCCTGAACGCACTGAACCCCTCCGAGAATCCCCGGTCTTCGGCAGGCGCGGTGAGGCGCACCGCTGTTCCACCCCGTGCTTCGTTTCTGGCTGCCATTTCTCGCTCTTCTCACCCTCGCCGGTTGCCGTGACCGCGCGGAGGACGGCGTGCATGTGATCCGCGTGTGGTCCCACCAAGGCCAGGAAGCGGAGAACCGCGCGATGCGCGAGATGGCGGCGGCGTTCAATGAGGCCCACGCGAGTCGTGGGGTGCAGGTGGCGATCACGTTCTTTCCGGATTTTCAATACGCGGAAAAGATCGCGATCGCCGCAGCGGCTCACGATTTGCCGGACGTGCTGGATCTCGACGGCCCGACCGTCGCGCGATTCGCCACCGCTGGCGTGCTGCAGCCGATCGGCCACTGGTTTACGAGCGAAGAGCTGGGAGATTTTCTCCCCACGATCGTCCAACAGGGCACCATCGGCGGGCGCCTTTACGCGCTGGGTGCCTTCGAGTCAGCGGCCGTGCTCTACTACGATCGAGCGATGTTCGCGCGGGCGGGCGTGGAGCCGCCCTCCTTTCCGCACGGCTGGAGCTGGAGCGAGTTCCTGCAGGCGTGCGCGCTGCTGCGCGCGGCGGAGATCGATCCTGTCGCCCTGCACATGAACGAGAGCGCCGACGAGTGGTTCACGTATGCATTCCTGCCGGTCGTATGGTCGGGCGGCGGATTCATCATCGACGGCGAGGCCAACCGCGTCACCGGCCTGCTCACGAGCGAGGAAACCGTGCGCAACCTGCGACTCTGGCAGAACCTCTTCCTTCGCGGTTTCGCCGCCGCCAATCCGGTGGATCCCGATCCGTTTGGGAGCGGAACCGTCGCAATGGACTGGAGCGGCCACTGGATGGCACGCTCGCATGCCAGGAACAAGGGCGAGAACCTCGGCGTGATGCCGCTCCCCACCATCGGCGATGCGCCCGTCGCGCCCTGCGGCAGTTGGTGCTGGGGCATGACCGCCTCGGCACGGGAACCGGACCTCGCCGCCCTCTGGCTCCGCTGGGTGACCGATCCGGTGCAGGGCGTGGAGCGGATCGTGCGCGCCAACGGCGCGGTGCCCGCCCCGCGCTCGGCGTTTGCCGCGTTTCCCGAATACGAGCGCCCCCCGTATCCGCTTTTCCGATACCAGCTGGAGAATTTCGCGAGGCCCCGGCCGCGCACGCCCCACTATGCGACGCTCACGATGCAGTTCGCCGGTGCGCTCCGGGACATCGCGCAGGGAACCCCGGTCGAAGCGCGCCTCGCCGCCGCCGAGCGCGAGATTCAGGCCGTGATCGATCGCCGGGCGGCCAGGGAGGCAGGGCGATGACCCCTTGGCGACGGAACCAGGCGCGGCTCGCGCCGCTGTTTCTCGCGCCCGCGCTGGCACTCCTGGGCGTCTTCGTCGTCTGGCCGATGATCCGCGCCGCGCTCTGGAGCGTGAGCAACGCCGACTTGCTCGCGCCGGACGAGAGCACGGTCGTCGGGCTCGCGCACTACTCGGATCTGCTCGCCGATCCGCGCTTTCGCCGGGCGTTCGCCAACACCGCGGTGTTCGCGTTGATGGTGGTGCCGCTGCAAACCGCCGGTGCATTCCTGCTCGCCCTGTGGGTCAATCGGCCCGAGCCGGCGTGGCGCTGGTTGCGCACGGTGTTCTTCGTGCCGGTGGTCGTCTCGATGCCGGTGCTCGCGGTGTTATGGACGATGCTCTACCAACCCGCCGAGAGCGGCGAGATGGGCCTGGTCAACGCCGCGTTGGGACTGGTCGGCATCTCGTCACAAGCCTGGCTGCGCGATCCCACGCTCGCCCTGCCCGCGATCGCCGCGATGTCGATCTGGCAAGGCGTGGGTTTGCAGATGATGGTGTTCCTGGCCGGCCTGCAAAACGTCCCTCGCGCCCTGCTCGATGCCGCGCAGGTCGACGGCGCGTCAGCGTGGCAGCGCGTGTGGCATGTGGTGCTCCCGAATCTGCGCAACACGATCGGCTTCGTGCTCACGGTCACGACGATCCTGGCGTTCCGGCTCTTCGTGCAGCCGTATTTGATGACGCGTGGCGGCCCCGGCACGAGCACGCTGTCGCTCGTGCAGGCGATCTACGAGATGACTTTTCTCAACCAGGACCTCGGACGCGCGTGCGCCGCGGCGTTCTTGTTCCTCGTCATCGTCGGGGTGGTCGCGCTCGTGCAGCGGCACTGGCCCAGGGAGGACCGCTCGTGAACCGACGGTGGAAAACGCTCGCGAGCATCGCCGTGGCGATCGTGTTTCTCGCGCCGTTGATGTGGATGCTGCTCGGCTCGCTGCGCGACGAGACGCACATCTTCCGCCTGTCGCAATGGCTGGGCTCCACCGGCTGGACGCTCGACAACTACGGCGAGGCGTGGAGACGGGCGTCCCTCGGGCGCGGGTTGTTCAACTCGCTCGTGCAGGTGGCGCTCATCAGTGGGGTCGGCCTGTTCATCAATGCCCTCGCCGCCTACGCCTTTGCCCGGTTGCAGTTTCGCGGACGGGAGTGGCTCTTCGGGCTCACCGTCGTGCTCATCATTCTGCCGGTGGAGGTGCTCGCCGTCCCGATGTTTCTCACGGCGCGCGACGTCGGCCTGACCGGTGGTTATGCGGCGGCGATGGCGGGACTGACCGTGCCGTTCTTCGCGAAGGCGTTTAACATCTACTTCCTCCGGCAACACTTTCTCGCCTTGCCCGCGGAGCTTGAGGAAGCCGCCGCGATCGATGGCGCCAGTGCGTGGCAACAATTCTGGCGCGTGGGGTTGCCGGCAGTGAAACCCGCGCTCGCGACCGTGGTGGTGATCGACCTGCTGACGCATTGGGGTGATTTTCTCTGGCCGCTCATGATCGCAACCCGCGACGAGACCCGCACGGTGCAGCTGAGCTTGGCGGCGCTTTTCACGCAGCCGCCGCTCCAGTGGGGCGACATCCTGGCCTGCGCGGTCCTCGCCACGTTGCCGGTGGTGGCGATCTTCCGCTGGTTGCAGCGCTATCTCGTCGCGACCGAAGCGCGCGCCGGCATCAAGTAGCAGCGGGTCAGGGGTTCACCGACGATGCGCAGAGTTGACGTCATTTTTGCCCTTCCGTTTCCTCGCCCACCATGCACGCAAGCACGTCGGTGGATGCTCAGGTCAAATACAAGCGCATCGTCCTCAAATTGAGCGGCGAAGTGCTCCGCGGGGGGAAAAGCGGCGACGCGATCGACGCAGCCACACTCGAGAAAACCTGCGCCCAGGTGAAAGAGATTCACGATCTCGGCGTCCAGGTCTGCGTGGTGATCGGGGGCGGCAACATCTTCCGCGGCCTTAACGGCGCCAAGCGCGGCGTCGACCGCACCACCGGCGACTACATGGGCATGCTCGCGACCGTGATCAACGGTCTCGCGCTCATGGATTGCCTCGAGAAAATGGGCGTGAAGACCCGCGTGCAAAGCGCGATCCCGATGAACCAGCTCGCGGAGCCGTTCATCCTTCGGCGCGCGATGCGCCACCTGGAGAAAGGCCGCGTGGTGATCTTTGTCGCCGGCACGGGCAACCCGTATTTCTCCACGGATACAACGGCGGCCCTGCGCGCATCCGAGATGCACGCCGACATCATCATGAAGGCCACCAAGGTCGACGGCATCTACGACAAGGATCCCAAGAAGTTTCCCGACGCGGTGCGCTATGACCAGATCACCTACATCGACGCCCTCAAGCAGCGGCTCAATGTCATGGACTCGACCGCCTTCTCGCTCTGCCTCGACAACAACGTTCCGATCCTCGTCTTCGATCTCAACGACGAGCACGCGATCCGAAAAGCCGTGCTCGGCGAAAAGATCGGCACGCTCGTGCGTAGCTGAGGCGCGCTGCGCGCCCGTTGAGACTTAAGGGCTGAGAGTCGAGAGTCGGGGCACCGGCTCCGCACTCGCCTCCTGGTCGTTTTTCTCTCAACTCTCATCCCTCAACTTCCAATTCCGTCCCCCTCTCCCCCATGTCTCACCCGATCCTCCTCGATGCCCAGGCCAAGATGAAGAAAGCCGTGGATCACACGCTGCATGAGTTCAGCGCCATCCACACCGGCAAGGCCACGCCCGCCATGGTGGAAAGCGTCATGATCGAGGCCTACGGCTCGATGACGCCGCTCAAGCAGAACGCCGCCATCTCCACCCCCGACGCGCGTCTCATCCAAATCCAGCCGTGGGATGCCAGCCTGATCAAAGCGATCATCAAGGGTATCCAGGAAGCCAACCTCGGATTCAATCCCGTCCCAGACGGCAAGGTCGTGCGCATCCCGCTTCCCGAGATGAGCCGCGAGCGCCGCCAGCAATTCGTGAAGGCCGCGCAACAACTCGCCGAACAAGGCCGCGTGCACGTGCGCAATGTCCGTCGCGATTCGCTGGAAACGGTCAAGAAGGCCAAGCTACCCGAAGACGAAGCCAAGCGCGTCGAGAAGGACATCCAGGCCGCCACCGACAAAGCTATCGC
>JAEYQF010000328.1 GCA_023410155.1 Verrucomicrobiota bacterium
GCCTTGGAGACAGCTGGGCTTTTGAGGCCCGATTCCGTCGAACCCCTTCGGCGCCTCGATGCCGGGAAGATTGATTTCGGTCGGCTCTATGCCCTCAAGTGGCCCGCACTCTTCGAGGCACACCGCACTTTTCTTTCCGGAGGTCGGAAGAACCAACCCTACGGTGACTTCGCGCGATTCCGCACCGATCACGAACCATGGCTCAAGCCCTACGCGCTCTACTCTGCGCTCAAGATCCATTTCAACGGGCAACCTTGGTGGGAATGGCCGGCGGAAGTTCGTAGCTTCGGCCAAGCGGCGAAGTCTTCCCTCGCCAGCCAACTCTCTCCTGCCGTCGAGGCCTACGAGTTCGTCCAGTATGTCTTTTACGGCCAGTGGGCGCTGGTGCGGGAGCACGCCAGTGATCGGGGCATCTCCATCATCGGCGACATCCCTATCTTCACCGCCCTCGACAGCGCCGACACGTGGTCGCATCCGCACCTTTTCCAACTTGATCGCGCCGGACATCCGCTCGCAGTCGCCGGTTGTCCGCCTGACTATTTCTCGGAGGACGGCCAGCTTTGGGGCAATCCGCTTTACGCGTGGGACGCCCACGCAAGGGAAAACTATGCCTGGTGGCTCGCGCGTCTGCGCACGCAGTTCTCGCTCTGCGACATCGTTCGCATTGATCACTTCCGCGGCTTCGAAGCCTACTGGTCGATTCCCGCGGACGCTCCGACCGCGCGGCCCGGTCACTGGGTAAACGGCCCGGGGCTCGAGTTCTTCGAAGCGATCAAACGCGCGATGCCGGACGCGAAGTTGATCGCGGAAGACCTCGGCGTGCTCACCCAGGGCGTGCTCGACCTGCGCGACTCCACCGGCCTTCCCGGCATGGCGGTGCTGCAGTTCGCCTTCGGCGGCGGCGCGGATAATTTCTATCTGCCCCATAACCACCGCGCCAACTGCGTCGTGTATCCAGGAACTCACGACAACGACACAACCCTCGGCTGGTATGCCTCGACTGACGAGAAAACGCGCGATCACGTGCGGCGCTATTTCCGCATCGATGGACGCGAGATCGGCTGGGACTTGATTCGCGCGGCGTATGCCTCCGTGTGCAATCTCGCGATCGTTCCACTGCAGGACCTGATGAGCCTGGGCGCGGAAGCTCGCTTCAATCTTCCCGGCACTTCCACCGACCGCAATTGGACTTGGCGTTACCGTGCGGACCAGCTGCAGCAACTGCACAAGAATTCTGCGGCTTACCTGCGCGATCTCGCGGCGCTCTATGGTCGCGAGGGTCTGCCGAAACTCAGCCCGCCAGAAAGCTGACGATCCGCGGAATCACCTCCGTGTTGGCATCGGCCAGCACGTAGTGACCCGCATCGCCGATCCGGTGCACATCGGCTGATGGCAGCGCCCCGCGCCAACGATCAAGGAAGTGATCGTTGAAACAAAAGTCGCGACCGCCCCAGATCACGAGCGCCGGATGCGTCCGAAATCGCAGAAGCCCCTGCTCCACTTCCTGCAGTGTTCGCCAGCTTCGGTGTTGCGGCGCCATCGGGATGTCCTGCACGAAGGCGCTCACCGCGATGCGGTTCGCCCACGAATCGTAAGGAAACAAAAAGCCTCGCTTCTCATCGGCCGAGAGCCGGCGGCGATGCATCGACATCCACGTCGCCGGCCACGCAAAGCCATTAAAACTGCGCACGAGCAGCGGACCGATCACCGGTGCCTTGCACAGTGCAATTCTCGCGGGGATGTGCTCGGAGGAAAACGCCGCAGTATTCAGGACGACGATGCGCCCAATCAGCTCCGGATGCCGGGCCGCAAAACCAAACCCGATTGCGCCGCCCCAGTCGTGGACCACCAGATGAACTTTCCGCAAATCCAGTTCAGCGACGAGGTGCTCGATGTCTGCGATGCGTCGTTCGAGCGAGTAATCGTAGTCCTGCGGCTTTTCGGAAAGCCCCATGCCGATGTGATCCGGCACCACGCACCGCACGCGCTGCGACAACGCCTGCACCAGTTCGCGGTAATAGAATGACCACGTCGGATTGCCGTGCAGCATCAGCACCGCTTCGTCGCTGCGCGGACCTTCGTCCAGATAGCTCATCTGCGCCCCCTTGGGCGTGCGGAGACTGTGCGGAAAAAATGGATACAGCTTGGCGAGCCAGTCTGGAATGCGTGTCGGATCGCTCATGCTCACCACTCCAGCGCCAGCATCAGGCAGTTTAGACCGCTGCCGATTCCAAGCAGGCCGACGCGCTGACCTTCTGCCACCGCGCCGCTCTCGATCGCGAGCGCCAGCGTGGAGGGCAGCGCGACGGAGCCGGTGTTCCCGAGGGTTTCAAAGGTTGAAAAGTCCCGGGCGAGATCGAGCCCGAGCGTCTCATAGAGTTTGCGGCGGTGGACGCTCCCGACCTGGTGGCAAACGAAGCGATCGAAATCCTCACCATGCTCGGCCGTGAACTCACGCCATGTCTCCTTCGCCAGACTAACGCCCGCGATCAACAATTGCTCGGAGTCGGTCTGCATCGCGAGCGATTCGGCGCCGTAAGTGTCGCCCTGGCAAAGTTCGCTGTGCTGCGTCGCGGCGCGAGCCACCCCGCCAAGCAAGCGATGTGCGCGGCCCTTCACGAGCGAGCGATGACACACGACCGCGGCCACGGCACCCGAGCCGATGGTGAGATTCGCGAAATACGGTTTGATCTCGTTCCGCGACAGCGGCCGCTCCACCAGCGTTCGCAGCGTCTGGTCGACGAGCGGCCGGCCGTTTTCACCTGAGGCGACAAGCGCACATTTGATCTGCCCGCTCTCGATCATGCTCGCAGCCAGCGTGAGCGAGTTCAGAAATCCGAGGCACGCGTTAGAGACATCGAAGATTTGCGCCGAGGCGGGCAGGCCGATCTTCCGGTGCGCAAACGACGCCGTCGCCGGTTCGAGCATGTCGCGGCTCACCGCTGCGTGGACGAATAGTTCGATCTGTTCCGCGCTCAGCGCCGACTTCGCCAGCACTGCCTTGCCGGCTGCCGCGCTTGCGTCGGACGGACGCGTGCCTTCCGGCCACATCCGGCGCTCGCGGATGCCGGTCATCAGTTCGAGCCGGCCTTCCGGCAGCTTCAGGCGTTCGTAGAGCGGACGCAGCCGCTCCTCAATCTGTGCGGAGGTCCAGATCTCGTGAGGTAACGCGACCGCCAGCGATTCGATGCAGACATTCTCGAAGCGCATGGTCAGCTCCTGGCCTCCGGGCGCATCGCGAGGCGGATGATTTCCTTGTCGAAATAGTTCGAGCCAAGTCCTGCATCGATCACGAGCGTGCTGCCGTTGATGCCGCTGCTTCGTTCGCTCAGCAAAAACACCCCGGCATCTGCGACCTCCTGCGTCGAGAGCGCACGTTTGCGAAACGTCAGCTTCTCCGCGTAGAGGTAGCTTTCGAGATAACCCGGGATGCCCGCCGACGCGCTCGTCTTCAACGGGCCGGAGCCGATGACGTTGAATCGCACCTCGGAATCTGCGCTGAACGACTTCGCGAGAAACCGCGTGGCTGATTCGAGCGCGGCTTTGATCGGGCCCATGTAGCCGTAGTTGTCGGGGGTGACGAGGAGCGACGAAATTCCGACGGTCACCACCGATGCGTTGCGCGCGAGGTGCGGCTTGAACGCGTTTGCGAGCTCCACGAGCGAGAACGCCGAGATCGCCGTGGCCTGCAAGAAGTCCGCCCGCTTCGTTTCGTGAAACGCTTTGAAGCCCTCGCTGTAGTTTGCAAAGGCGATTGAGTGGACGATCCCATGCAGTGGCGTGTGACCGGCTGCTGCGACTTCCGATGCGAGGGACGCGACAGCGCCTTCCTTCTCTACGTCGCACACGAAGACGGGCCGATCGGCTAGCAGGCTCTCGAGCGATTTCTTCCGCGCTTCCGAGCGCACGCTGTAAATCACGGTCGCGCCCTGTTCTTCGAGCGTTCGTGCGATCAGCCACGCAACACTCTTCTTGTTGGCGACGCCGCAAACGAGAAAGCGTTTGCCGGAAAGCTGGAGGAAATCGGCCATGGTCGGCGTTACTTCTGTCCCTCGGGCGTCTTCCACGCGACCGCGAAATCGACCGTGAGGACGCGCGTGCCATCGGCCTTCTTGATCGCGCCGCTCATCATCGTGAAACCGCCCATGACTTCTTTCTTCTTCACCTCAATCAGCACCTCGTCGCCCGGGTAAACGGGATTGCGGAAGCGCACGTCGCTGATCTTCGCCAGCAGCGGCACGCCTTCGCCCGGCTTTGCGCCCGCCGCCTGCGCCTGTCGCGCCATGTAGAGCGCGCCCGTTTGAAAAACTGCCTCGCACAGCAGCACGCCCGGCGTGATCGGCGCACCCGGATAGTGGCCCTTGTAGAAATCTTCCTCTGCGCGCCACGTGCGACGCGCCGTCAGACTCTCCGGCGTCTCGCTGACGATTTCGTCGACAAACAGAAACGGCGGACGATGCGGAATGAGGTCGGTGACGTGATTCATAAATAAAAGGTGGCGAACTTACACAGAGGTGGCGCGGAGAACACAGAGCAATCCGTGGGATGGTTTTTCTGATTTCCTCCGTGATCTCTGCGCCGCCTCTCGGGCCCTCTTTGTAACAGAAACTCTGTCCTTTCATCCAGCCGCTGCGGCCGTCTTCATCGCGTGCAGCGCTTTGTCGATCTTGTTGGCGGTGATCACGCCGTAGTTAATTGTGCCGAGCCAGCCCGACATGATGATGCCCACGCTGCCCGCGTGATAAAGGCCAGGCAGTGCATCTGAGAGATTCATCGAGACCGGGAGCCCTTCGAACTTCGTGCCGAACGACGTGCCGCTTTGATGCGTCGTGTAGCGTTCGATCGTGCGTGGTGTCGCGGCTTCCTTCCAATCGATCTTCCCGCGCACGTCGGGGATGAACTTCTCCAGCGCCACGATTGATTCTTCGATCAATCGCGCCTTGTGCTGTTCGTAGGCCACCTCGTCCAACTGCGCCCAATCCGGATAGCGGCCGTTGAGGGACACGACGACCGTGTAGCGATCCGAGCCGGGGCGCGTGTCGGGATAATACACCGAAAACGTCCGACTGGTCGTGTGCAGATCGGTCAACTCCTGATTGCTGTATTCCGGGGCGGCCGACGTGAAGACCAGATCGCCGATGTGCGGGATGGTCTCACCTTTTCGAATACCGAGATACACCTGGCATGAACTCGTGTTGATGCGAACGGCCTTTGCCTGTTCGACAAACTCGCGCGGAAAATTCTCTTCTCCCGCCATGCGGAAGATCGTGTTCTTGATGTTCGCGTTCGAGAGGATCGCCTTTGCGCGGATCACGCGACCGCTCGAGGCCACGATGCCGCACGCGACCTTCTTGCCGTCGCGTTCTTCGACGAGGATGCGGTCCACGAGCACTTTCTTCCGCATCTCGACTCCGTTCTTCTTCAGTTCGGCGACCATTTTTTCGATGAGCAGATCCGAGCCGCCGCGGAACGTGTAAACCCCCGCGCCCATGAAGTTCGAGAACACGATGCCAAACGTGATCGCCGGATCGTCGAAGTTAGACCCGTTGGCATCCGAGATCGGCTCCTTGAGCAGACGATGGACGTCAGGCCGCCCCGGGAAAAAGCGGTTCAGCATCTCGCCGGTCGTCTCCGGGTTGTTGTCGTAGTAGTTCATCGACCGGAGGTAATCGTAGAACGCCTCGACCTTCTCCCGCGGCAGCTTGAATTGTTCGACCAGCACCCGCGTGTAGTCCTCGCGCGTGAACGTCGTCCACACGTCCATCTGCGGATTCACGAAGCGGATGTCCTTCAGCTGCACGATCGAATCCGCGATCTCCTTCGTCCAATATTTGCGGCAGCTCTTGATCATCCCGCTTGGGAAACCGTGCAGCGAGATGTCGAAAATGTGTCCGCCTTTGCGCGTGAACCACGTCGCCAGCCCGCCGAACTGGTAATGATGCTCCAGCAACAGCACGCGATGGCCCGCCTTCGCGAGCACGTTGGCGCCCGTGAGGCCGCCGAGACCGCTGCCGATCACGATGACATCATACTCGTCGGCAACTCCTTTGAGCCAGTCGTAAGCCATGGAAACGGAGGAGTGAAGGGCCCACCGCGCCCAGCGCAAGGGGGTTTTCGCCGCCCTGCCCTGCCCTCGGAAAAACAAGGAAACCGGCCCCACGTCGGAGCCGGTTTCGCACCGGTTAAACTGTTACGCGGTCAGAGCTTCAATCCGCGCAGATACTCGAGGCTCTGCGGGATGCACTGCAGCGGCGCGGGCGTCTCGTCTTCGATGAAGAAGTGCTGCATGCCGACTTCCTGAGCGGTGCGGAGCACGCTCTTCCAATCGATCTGGCCGGTGCCCACCGGCACGTTGTCGGTCGGCGGTGCACCCCCGGTCGTCAGGCCCCTGACCGCGCCTTTGCGGTTGTCTTTAACATGCATGAGCGCCCAACGGTCGCCGTATCGCTTGAGCAGCGTCACCGGATCCTGGCCCGCGTGAAACACCCAGAACACGTCCATTTCGAAAACGACATGCTTCGGGTCCGTCTCTTTCGCCACGATGTCGAACAGCGTCTCGCCGTTGCCCGACTTCAGTGGCACGAACTCGAACCCGTGCGGGTGGAAGCCGAGCTTCAGGCCCGCTTCGCTCACGACCTTGCCCCACTTGTTGAAATTCGCCGCGACTTCGCGCGCGAGTTCCTCCGTGAAGCCTTTTTCACGATCATGGGGAATCCACGGGCAAACGATATACTTCGCGCCGAGTGCTTTCGCGATTGCGATCTGCTTGTCGAGTTCCTTGCCGAGCGCTTCGTAACCGGCGTGGATGCCGACCGGCTTCAAACCGCGCTTCTGGATTTCCGCCTTGAACTGATCGAGCGTGAGATTGCCCGTGCCGGCGGTTTCGATCTCCACCAGGCCGTAGGTGTTCTTCACGAGGTCGAGGGCGGCGGGCATGTCCTCCTTCGCCGTGTCGCGCAGGCTCCACATCTGAATGCCGAGGTGATCCTGAAAATTCACCTTCTGCTTCGAAGCCGCGACGCACGCGCTGGCGGTCACGAGAGCGAGAAACAATCGGAATAGCGGGGTTTTCATAGGGTAAGCAGAGAAGACGTTCCGACGCCCGAAAGGTTTTGCAAGTTGCTCCCACTCGCGCCGGACCGTGGTTCGAGTCGATCCGCACTTGGTCCCGACCCAGTCCGCGTCCTGTCGCGACTCGGTCCGAACACAGGCGCGACGCGGTGCGCTCAAGGTCCCGACCCAGTCCCCGCCGATTTTTGCAGGATGTGAAAATTCGCCATCGAGATGCCGCTGAGCATCGCGCCGACGATTCCCAAGAAACCCTGATCCGTGCCGCAGAGATACAGATTCGAAAGCGGGGTGCGGCCATCGCGGATCTTCCGCGGAGCGCCGTAGATCGCGCCGTTGAAGTGACCGGTGAATTTGGTGATCGTCCGCGGCGTAAACATATCCGTCGCGACGATCGCTGACTCGAGTTGCGCGTCGCCGACCGGCGGGAGAAATCGGCGCGCGCTGAGCTGCGTCGCTTTGAACCATGCCCGCTTCTCTTCGGCATAGCGGTCGCCTTCGAGTTTCGCCCAGAGTTTCGGATTCGCGAGACAGGTGACGCGGAAAACTCCTTCCGGCAGCGTGCGGTCTGGGCCGAAATCGAAATTATTCGGCAGGCAGATCACGCCGCTGCGCACATCGACGAGATCCGGCGGGCACGCGTAATCGAAGCGTTCGCCGCTGTTGAAGAACACGATCGTGTCATCGCTCCAGCCGAGTTCGGACGGTTGGCGATTCAGAATGGTGATCGTTTCGATGAACGAATGACCACCGATGTTTTCCGGTTCATCCGCGGGCGCCGTGTCTGAATCGCGTAGCAGCACCTCGGTCTCAGGCGCGCCGATCGACGAGATCACATGGTCCGCGGTGATTTCGGTGCCGTCGTCGAGCACGAGGGCGGATGCACGACCTTCGCGGGCAACGATCCGCCGAACACCGCATTTCATCCGACGCTCGCCGCCGGCGGCGCGGTATTTTTCCAGCAACACCCGCAGAATCACGCGGACGCCATCGAATGGGCGGGCGAAGCCTTCAAGGAACAGGGCCTTGAACATGATCACAAACTGGCCGAACTCCATGTCGCGCTCCTGCGCGCTGCCGTAATACATCACCGGGCAAAACAGCATGTCCTCGAGCAGCGAATCTGTGATGTGTTGCCGCACGATTTCGCGCGCGGAAACAGGTTTCGCATCGAGCGACACGTCGTCGAACGCCTGGATCACGGCCACGAGCCGGCGGAAGCCGTCGATCTGCGCGGGGAATTTTGCCGCGATCTCGGACTCGAAGACCGAGAAATCGTTGGTGAACGTGAGCGACCTCTCGCCCCGCGGACCAAAGGCCACGCGTGAGCGCTTCTGTTCGCAGAGCGCGAACTCGTCGCGGTCGATGCGAAGCTGGCGAAGGAGTTTCGTGAGTGGCGTGCCGCGCACGCCGGACTTCACGAAATTGGTCATGGCGTGCAGGCCGACGTCGTATTTGCGGCCGTCGATGCTGTAGAAGCTGTTGAGTCCGCCGACGGCGTTGTGACGTTCGAAGATGCACACGGACTTGCCGAAATGCGCCAGCCGGATGCCCGCGGCGAGGCCGGACATGCCTGCGCCGATGATGGCGACATCGTAGTGACTGCGGGTGTTCATCGGGCGAAAACGAAAGTGAAAGCGGGGACGGAGGACGCGAACCGAATCACGAAAACACGGAGGAGCGGAAGCACGGAATCAGCGATGCGGAAATGCGCTGGCAAACGGCTGGCGAAAGCCCGGGCCACGGCACGAAAAAGGCCGGGAGCGTTTTCCCGGCCTCGAGATTCGTGCAGCCCCGCTGCGGCGTTTATTTGCCGAGCGCGGTGAACTTCGGCGTCAGGTATTCCGCGCAGCTGTCGAGGGAGGCGAGCTGGATGTAGTCCTTCTCGGGGACCTCGATGCCGTGCTGTTTCCGGAGCTCCATGACGATATCCAGGAAGTCCATCGAATCCAGCTGCAGCTGGTCGCGCAGGCGAACGTCGGGTTTGACGTTGCTCAGGTCTTCGTCGGGGGCGATGTCGGCGATGATATCGAGCACCACCTTCTTGCATTCGTCTTTGGTCATGGGATCGAGCTAAGCGGGCGAATTAGGCGGCAAACCGACGAACAATCAATGTGGAATTTATGCCGAGCATGCCGAAGGAGTTGTTGAGGATCGTGTCGACCTTTTCGACCTGCTTCGGCTGGTTCAGAACGAGGTTCGGCAACGCGCACTGCGGGTCGAGATTGTCGACGTTGATCGTGGGATGGACAACCTTGTCGTCGAAGGACGGGAGGTTGCCCGCGAGTTCGAGCGCACCGGCGGCACCCATCGCGTGCCCGATGAAGCTCTTGGTGTTGTTGACGTAGGTGTCGGGGCAGCCTTCGCCGAAGACCGCGCGGATCGCCTCGCACTCCTGGATGTCGCCGAGCGGCGTAGCGGTGGCATGCGTATTCACGATGTGGATATCGCGCGGCTCGAGCCCGGCCCGCTTGATCGCAGCGCGCACGCACTCGGCCTGGCGGGTCGGATTCGGGAGCACGTAGTCGCTGGCGTCGCTGTTGACGTGGTAGCCGGCAATCTCGGCGTAGATCTTGGCGCCGCGCGCCTGCGCGTCTTCCAGGCGTTCGAGCGTGTAAAGCGCGCCACCTTCGGAGATCACGATGCCGTTGCGCGCAAGGTCAAAAGGACGCGAGGCTTTCTGCGGGTCCTCATGCGTGGCGAGCGCGTTTTGCGATTTGAAACCGGCGAAGATGCCGAACGTGTGGATACTCTCGCTCACGCCGCCGCAGATCGCGAAATCGACTTCGCCGAGGCGCAGCATCTGCGCAGCGTGGATCAGGCCCATGTTGCCCGCGGCGCAGGCGGCGCCGATCGTGTAGGCCGGGCCCGTCACGCCGAGGTTGAGCGAAGCTTCACCCGCGGGGTTGTTGGCGACCGTGCGCGGGTTGTGATAGTGCGACCAAAACTTGGTGTCGTAGTTGAACTTGGAGACGTTGTAGATCTCGTTCTCCGTCTCGACGTTGCCGTGCTCCGTGCAGCCGATGTAGATGCCGACGCGATCCTTCGGGACCGCGTCCCAAGCCACGCCCGAGTCCGCCAGCGCTTCGCGAGCACAGTAGATCGAGATGCTCCCTGCGCGCGTGCCGACGCGGACCTCCTTTTTCTTCTGATATTTGAGCGGATCGAAGTGGCAGACACCCGCGAGTTGCATGCCCATGTAGCGGATTTCCATGCGCTCCACCCCGGCGATGCCATTGAGCAGATTTTGGCGGAATTCGGGCAGCGAGTTGCCATTCGGGGCCGTGAGGCCGATGCCAGTGATCACGATTCGGGAAGGCGTCATGTAAATGGAAACGGTCATGGCTAGGCAACTGGCCGCCGAAAGCAACATCACGCTGCCGGCTGCGTCCGGGAGAAGATGAGGGCACACCGGGAGCTTTGCATAGAAACCGCTGTCCAGTGGGGCGGCTCCAGCTGGTTTTCCGACTCGCTAGGAAACAGCTCACGAGCCACTTATATCAATTCCCATGAATGTTCTCGTCGTCGGAGGTGCCGGCTACATCGGCAGTCACTGCGTCCGCCAACTGATCGCTGCGGGGCACAAGCCCGTGGTGCTCGACAACCTCGTTTACGGCCACCGCGCTGCACTGGCGAAGGGCGTTCCCTTTTATGAGGCCAACCTCGGCGACGAAGCGGCAGTGGGTAAGATACTGCGCGACGAGAAAATCGAGCTCGTGATGCACTTCGCCGCCTATTGCTACGTCGGCGAGTCTGTCACCGAGCCGCTCAAATACTATTTCAACAACGTCTCCGCCACGCTGCATCTGCTCAACGCGATGCTCGCGGCCGGCGTGAAGAAGTTCGTGTTTTCCTCGACCTGCGCGACGTTTGGCGTGCCGGAAACGCTGCCGATTCACGAGAACCTGCCGCAGGCGCCGATCAATCCCTACGGCCAGACGAAGCTCGATATCGAGAACGCGCTCAAGGCGCTCGCCCACGCCAACGGACTCAGTTTCGCGGCATTTCGCTACTTCAACGCCGCCGGCGCATCCGAAGACGGCTCGATCGGCGAAGATCACGATCCCGAGACGCACCTCATTCCGGTCGCGATCGACGTCGCCGTGGGCAAGCGCCCGCACATCCAACTCTTCGGCACGGACTACCCCACTCCGGACGGCACCTGCCTCCGCGATTACGTGCACGTGGACGATCTCAGCCGCGCGCACATCGCGGTGTTCGACAAGCTCGCGACGCCGGGCGGCCAATTCTTCTACAACCTCGGCACCGGCAAGCCGACTTCCAATCGCGAAGTGATCCGCGCTATCGAGAAGGTCACCGGCAAGCCCGTCAAAGTCGTCGAGAGCCCGCGCCGGCCCGGCGATCCCCCGGCGCTCTATGCCGACTCGTCGAAGGCCATGGGTGAGCTGAACTGGAAAGTGAAGTTCGCCGACATCGAGTCGATCGTCGCCACCGCTTGGAAATGGCACTCCGCCAATCCCAACGGCTACGGCGACCGCAAGCGCTGAGGCGGTCGAGCTCAAGGCTTAGCGATAAAGCCCGCCCAGGCCGGCGGGCTTTATCGTCTGTATTCAGTTACTGGTGACGCACGAGAACACCCGCTATCGCGGCTCGCATCCACCCGCCGGGACGGCGGACACCACCGAGCCTCGTGCTGTCCGCCGGTTTGAGCCCATAAAAAGAGCCAGTCCCTTTGGACTGGCTCGGCAAAGAACGTGATTCAGACGTGGCCCGAGATCAGGCAGCGACCGCGCCCTTCTTCATCCGGCGGAGCAACACCACTCCACCCAACAGCGCTGCACCGGCCATCGCGTAGGTCGAGGGTTCCGGGATCGGCGTGAACGACATCGTGACGAAGATGTCGCCGGTCACGGCGCTCTGGTTCTCAGCGATGCTCTTCCCGGTCGTCGTCCAGGCCGGGTCGTTGAAGTCGATCGTGAACTTCACAAGGTAGTCGCCATAGGTGAACTCCGCGAGCGGCGTGTAGCCGATCTTGAAGACATCCGGGATGTTCTGGACGCCGTTGTTGTCGGTGTTGTCGATGTCGAACGTGAGCGTGGTCAGCTTCAGATCGCTGATGCCGAGATTCGAAACATTGACGAACAGATCGAGCGTCGCGCTAGCGGCGGTGGAGCCGAGCAGCGTGATACCGTTCTTGAACTGGATCGACTGCAGCACGAGCGGATCGCCGCTGCCCAGATCCGTGAACGAGGCACCGGTGAAGGTGATCGACGACTGGGTGTCGTTGTAGGGGGCATACGGGCGATACGGATCGCCTGACTCGAACTTGGAAACGACCGGGCCATTGGTGACCGTCGTGTGGGGCAACGCGTCGTCTTGGAAGACGCCGTAGATGTTGCCCGTGAGATAAAGCTGCGCACGGGCCGAGGGAATCGCGGCAGCCGCTGCAGCCAACAGGAGCAGAACAACTGAACGAATACGTGAGATCATGTGTTTGTGGTTGGTGCCTAGCAAAGGTCGCTAGACGCCGCCCACAGACCGCAAATCCCGCCGAAGTCCGCGGCGACTGCGCGACGGAACCAAGGATCAGGGTGTCGGGGAGGCCCCTATGACCGGCCGGGAAAAAAGCACCATGCGCGTCCGACGAACTCCCTGTCAGGGGTGCAAAATGCGACGGATTCCCGCGCGACTCGCGCCTGGAAACGAACCGAGTCGGACCACGGTGCGGACCGGGTCTCGTGCCCGAATGCGCGACGACTCGGTCCGGCTCACTTTTCCCGCTTCTTCTGCAGCGCGGCTTTGGTGAGGCCGAGCAGCTTGGCCGCTTTGGCGGAATCCGGCTCTGCCTTTGCCGCTCGATCGATCATCGCGCGCTCGATCTGCGGAAGGATTGCTTCGTCGGAAAGACGCAGGCGTTCGAAAAGCTGGTCGAAGAGTTCGTCGATCGCGGTCGCAGGTTCCTCGACCTCGACGGGCAGTTCGGCCGCGGATGCGACGAAAGGCGGCGCGCTCCCCGCACGGGCGGCGGGCGCGGCGGGCTCCGCGGCAGCAGTGGCAGGTGCATCAGATTCGACGGGGGCCGCGCCGCGAATCTCGGCGGGCAAATCTTTCACGAGGATCGCGTCGCCCTGCGCGATGACGGCGCTGCGGTAGATCACGTTCTCGAGTTCACGAACGTTGCCTGGCCAGCGGTGGCGGCAGATGGTGGCCATCGCTTCGGGCGACACCTTGGTCACGCGCGCCTTCTTCTGTTTGACGAGATTCTGCAGGCAGAAGTCCACGATCTGCGGAATGTCCTCGGGGCGTTCGCGCAACGGTGGCATTTTGATGCGCACGACGTTGAGCCGGTAGTAAAGGTCTTCGCGGAACGTTTTAGCCTTCACC
>JAEYQF010000340.1 GCA_023410155.1 Verrucomicrobiota bacterium
CCGCTTCCCGTTCCGCGGAAATTTTTTCGTGCCTCTCTCTCCATCGCTCTGCAACGTGTTCTTCCTATGTCCGCCGATCTCGCCTCGCTCGTCACGTCCATCGCCCAGCGCGCCCGCGCTGCTTCGCTGGTGCTCGCGACCGCCCCGGCGGAGACGAAAAACTCGGCTCTGCTGCGTCTCGCCGAGCTGCTCACCGCGTCCGCCGAGTCTTTAATCGAGGCCAACAACAAGGATCTGCTTTCCCCCGCCGCCGCCGAACTTTCCTCCGCGGCGCGTGACCGCCTCACGCTCACTCCCGCCCGGCTCGCACAACTCGCCGAAAGCGTCCGTCAGGTGGCCGCGTTACCCGATCCCGTCGGCGAGCTACTCGAGAAGTCCACCCGGCCCAACGGTCTCCTCCTGCAAAAAATCCGCGTGCCCATCGGTGTGATCGGTATTGTTTACGAGGCGCGCCCCAACGTCACCATCGACTGCGCCATTCTCTGCCTGAAGAGCGGCAACGCCGCGATCCTGCGCGGTGGCTCTGAGTGCTTCCACACCAACACCGCGCTCGCTGCGCTCGTCTCGCAGGCGCTCGCCGCCGCGGGGTTGCCTGCCGATGCCGTGCAGCTCATCCCCACGACCGATCGCGCCGCGCTCACCACGTTGCTCAAGCTCGATACGCTCGTGCACTGCATCATCCCGCGCGGCGGCGAGGGACTCATCCGCTTCGTCACCGCCAACAGCACGATCCCGGTGATCAAACACTACACCGGCGTGTGTTTCGTTTACGTCGATCGCGCCGCCGACCTCGCGATGGCGGAAAAGATCCTCATCAACGCCAAGACCTCGCGCCCCGGTGTGTGCAACGCCGCCGAACAACTGCTCGTGCACCGCGACGTCGCGGAAAAATTCCTCCCCGCCGCCGCGCGCGCACTCGTCGCCGCGAAAAACGTCCAGCTCCGCTGCGACCCCGCCAGTCTCGCGATTCTGTCCGCTGACTCCGATCTCCAATCTTCGCTCTCCGCCGCGCAACCGGCCGACTACACCGCGGAGTTTCTCGACTACATCCTCGCCGTGCGCGTCGTCGATTCGCTCGAGGACGCGATCGCCACGATCAACCGCGATAGCTCCAACCACAGCGACGCGATCGTGACGACCGACCAATCCGCGGCGCAGCGTTTCCTCGCGGCCGTGGACAGCGCCGCCGTTTTTTGGAACGCCAGCACGCGCTTCAATGATGGCTTCGAGTTCGGCCTCGGCGCCGAGATCGGCATCAGCACCGATCGGCTTCATGCCCGCGGCCCGATGGGTCTGCGCGAACTTTGCAGTTACAAGTGGCTCGTGATCGGCCAGGGCCAAGTCCGCGGCTAGCGATGGAACGCTGGAAAAAACTCTCCTCGCGCGACATCGTTCGCGATCAGTTCGTGCACCTGCGGGCGGACCGTTGCGAGGTCTCTCCGGGCCACATCATCGAGCCCTACTACGTGCTCGAACAGCCGGAGTATGTGCACGTCTTCGCGCTCGACGAACACGACCGCGTGCTGCTCATCCGGCAGTATCGTTATGCGGCGGATGTATTCGGTTTTGAACTACCGGGCGGCTGCGCCGACCCCCACGAGGATCTGCTGCTCGCCGCCCAGCGGGAACTGCTCGAGGAAACCGGCTGCGTCGCGGACAACTGGCGCCATGTCGTGGCCCCGTGCGCCAACTCAGCGCGACAAAACAACCGCGTGCATTGTTTCGTGGCCAACCGCACCCGCGTCGTCGCACCGCAGAAGCTGGAGGCGACGGAGAAAATCACCTTCGAGTTTCTGCCGATTCCGCAGGTGCTGGAGCTGGTGCGCCGAGGCGAGATGTCTCAGTCCATGCACATCGCGTTGATCTATCTCGCGCTTGAGCACCTGAACCGCCTTGCCCTGGTAAACCCTCCTTCATCGCTGCCCTGACCGCTTGGCGCTGCGCCCCGCTTTGGCCGCCGCCCCCCGTCCCCGCTGCGGCCGCCGCCCCCCCCGTCTCCACTGCGGCCGCCGCCCCGCTGCGACCCTCCCCCGACACACATCCCGTCGCTCCCCGCAGCCCACCACGCCCTCCGGCCAAACCAGATTGTCATATAATGTATGACTTAGGATCTGGAGGGAGGACTTTGAGTTGCCGGCTTGGCGCATATTCCGTCCCTGTGATCGTCATATATTCTATGACTTTGTGGTTGGAGCGAGCTCCTGGAGGGGGATGCGGCCGGGAGCGGGTGCGGCGTGGATCGGGGCAACGTATGGACAGGGTCGCGCCACGGGGTGGATTGAGTCGGGACAGGATGCGCACTTGGTCGGGACTCGGTTCGCACCTGGTCGCCCCACGGTGCGCACTGGATCGGGACTCGGTTCGCACTCGGGACTCGGGGCGGATCGGGTGGCGACGAGGTGCGGCGCGAATTGGGCCGGATTCTGGCTGGTTGCGGAACCGTGTCTGCGTCAACGTGCGGCCATGAGATCTTTGCTTCTTCGCTGCTGGGTTTTGTCGTTGGTCGCGTTCTCCAGCTGGGTCGTCGCGGCGCCGCGGGCGATTACCCCGGAGGAGCTGTGGAAAGTGCGCCGACCGAGCGCGCTCGATCTCTCGCCGGACGGCACGCGACTGGTGTTCGTCGTGCAGACCTTCAGCCTCGAGAAGAACAACTCCGTATCCGATCTTTGGATACTTGCGACCGTCACGGGCGAGGTCCGGCAGCTCACGACGGCGGAGAGCTCGGACGGGGCGCCGCAGTGGAGTCCCGATGGCAAACAGATCGTGTTTACCTCCAAGCGCAGCGGCGACGAGCAGACAGCGCTCTACGTGATCCGGCCCGACGGGGGCGAGGCGCGGAAACTGCTCGAACTGCCGAGGGGCATCGGCAGCCCGCGGTGGTTGCCCGACGGCAAGCGGATCATCTTCGCCACGAAGGTGCTGCCGAAGTTCGGCACGGACTGGGAGGCCATGAAGGCCGAGTGGAAAAAGCGCGGGGAAACAAAGGTCTCCGCCAAGGTGAGCGAGAACGCATTTATCCGCTATTTCGATACCTGGCGGATGGACGACGAAGTGACGCGACTATTCACGATCGAGGTGGAAACGAAACAGATCGTGGATCTGACGCCGCGCTGGGACCGGGCGTTTCGTTTCGACGGCGGCGTGCAGTATGATGTGTCGCCCGACGGGAAGTGGCTCGCGCTCTCGGCCGGCACGACGCCGCCGCCCTTTCACGGCGGAGATGAAAACACGGATGTTTACCTGCTCTCGATCGACGAGCCGGCGAAGGAGTGGAGGAACCTGACGAGCGACAATCCCCACTCGGACGATCATCCGCGGTTCACGCCGGATGGGCGGGAAGTCGTGTTTGGGCGCGATGTGCGGGAGCGAAATCTCCCGGAATTCACGAAGCTCATGCGCGTGGAACTAGCGGACGGCCGGATGACGCGGCTGTTGGCGGGCGTGGACCTCTCGCCGCAGGACTGGAAATTTTCAAAGGACGGGCAGACGCTCTACTTCCGCGCGGAGGACCGGGGCCGCACCAAGGTCTTCTCGGCCACCGCGGAGGGCGCGCAGGTGAAGACGATCTTCGAACGCGGCACCAACACGGCTCTCACGGTCGGCGAGAAGCAGATCTATTTCCTGCACCAGAATTTCTCGCGGGCAGATGAGGTTTACGCACTCGAGCTCGCGTCGGGCCGAGCGGAGGTGAAGACGAAGTTGAACGACGAGCTGTTCGCGCAACTGAAGCTCGGGCGGGTGGAAGACTACACGTTTGCCGGCGCGGCGGGCGACACGGTGCAGGGCTGGTTGATCTACCCGCCCGATTTCGATCCGAAGAAGAAGTATCCGCTGCTGCAGCTGATGCACGGCGGGCCGGCGACGATGATCGGCGACATGTGGCAGCCGCGGTGGAACGCACAAGTCTTCGTCGCTCCGGGCGAGCGTGCACCGGACGGTTTCGTCGCGACGTGGGTGAATCGCCACGGCTCGACGGGTTTCGGCGAGGAATTCGTCCAATCCATCGAGGGCGCGTGGGGCGAGAAGCCGTTTGAGGACGTGATGAAGTCGACGGATTTTCTCCTGGCGAAGCATGCGTTTCTCGATGCGGAGCGCACGGCGGCGTTGGGCGCGAGCTACGGTGGTTATCTGGCGACTTGGATCTGCGGGCACACGGAGCGGTTTCGCACGATCGTGTGCCACGCCGGTGTGACGGATTTCGACACGCAGTTTGCGTCGGACGCGGCGCTGTTCTGGCAGGAGGGCGTCATGGGCGGCACACCTTGGGGTCGCACAGAAGCGTATGACCGGATGAATCCGATGAACTACGCGCACCAGTTCAAGACGCCGACGCTGGTGATCCACGGTGAGCTCGACTACCGCGTGCCGGTGGCTCAAGGGATCGTCTTTTACGCCGCGCTGCAGGCGCAGGGCGTTCCGTCGCGGCTGGTTTATTTCCCCGATGAGAATCACTGGATTCTGAAACCGCAGAACTCGGTGTTCTGGTATGGCGAAGTGCGCGACTGGCTCGTGCGGTGGCTCAAGTAACCGCGTCCATGAAACTCGTCGTCCTCCACGGTCCTCCGGCGGTGGGAAAACTCACCGTCGCGCGCGAACTCGCTGCGCTGAGTGGTTGGAAGTTGTTTCACAACCACCTCGTGGTCGATGCGCTGCTCGAGGTGTTCGAGTTTGGCAGCCCGGGATTTGTCACGCTCCGCGAACGCATGTGGCTGGATGTTTTTGCCGAAGCGAGCGGGAGCGGGCTGCCGGGGTTGATCTTCACGTTCAATCCCGAGAGTTCGGTGGCGCAGGAATTTCTGCAAAAGCTCGCGGACAGCTGCCGCCAGCGCGGCGACACGCTGCACTTCGTCGCGCTCACCTGCCCCGAGGAAACGATTGAGCAACGGCTGGACGACCAGGCACGTGGCGGGCGGAAACTTCGATCGCTCGCGATGTATCGGGAACTCCGCGACGCAGGCGTGTTTAAGAAACCCGTCATGCCGCCCTCGGAGTTGACGTTGGACACGAGCTTCCACGACCCCGCGACGGCCGCACGGACGCTCTGGCAACACGTCGCCGGCGACCGGTCTTGAGCCCGGGCGAAGGGCCGCAAAGCGGGGTTGCGCGGAACATTTTGGCAGCTAGTTTGGACACCATGATGATGAAGCGTCGCACCCGCCTGATCGTCACCGCGCTGCTCCTCGCGGAGATGGTTTTCTTCTGCACCGAGATGTCCGCCCAGGGCACGTCCGCGGGCGCGACGAAGACCGAAAACGAGGAGGCTTCCGACGTCGGCGTGGATTTGTCGAAGCCACGGCGGTCACGTCCGATCTCGAACTCGCTCGCCGCGTCGCTGGCGGACTCAATGCCCAAATACAACCCTCCGCCGAAACCCAAGCCGGAGGAGGAGAACGACCAGGACGTGGATCTGCGCGACATCGACAAGCCGCGAAACCAGATCATCCGGCTGCCCAAATATGTGGTGCAGGAACCGAAGCCTCCGGTCTTTCGGGAGCGAGATCTGCACTCGTTGCAAAGCCGCACATCCCTCGCCATGCAGCGTTACGCAGGTTTGAATTTGGGCCCCTTCTCCCGCCTCAATCGTCCGATCGCGCTCGCGATGTATCAGGAGCAGGAGCGGGTGGACAACATGGCAGACCTGGAAGACACCGCCCGCACGATCAGCGTGGGCGACAAGGCTGCGGCCGACTACATCCGCCGCGAGTCGGCGTCGACGTTCATGCGGACGAGCGAGTTTGGCTTCCAAGGCGGCCCGAAGTGACCGCGGTCTTCACGCGGGCAGCAGCGCGCGGACGAGCGAGGCCCATTCCTCCTCGAGCGAAGCACCTCGCGGCACCGCGGGCCGGCCTGCGCGGCGATACCAATACTCGGCGTTGCCCTGATCGCCCTCCTTGCGATGGAGGTAGGCGTGCACCCAGGCGGCCTCGCGGCTCGATTCATCCTGCACGCACACGTGAGCGGTTTCCCACTCGCCACGCCGGTCGTGCCAGAGAGCGCGAAGGCTGGACGACCATCCGTTTGATGGCTGCGAATCACGCGCGGCAGAGGCGGCGAATTCTTCAAATGACATTTGCCCCACCGTGGTCCGCTCCTTTCTAGTTTCAAGCGTCCGTCCCTCCTAAATGCCTTCAGCTGACCACGTCATCCTCCGCGAGTTGCTTGCGCGCGAACCGGAGTTCACCTCCGGCGCCGATCTCGCGGACAAACTCGGGATCACGCGTGTCTCAGTGTGGCAGCACATGGAGAAGTTGCGGGCGCAGGGCTTCGAGTTCGAGGCGGCTCGCTCGCGTGGTTATCGCATCGCACGGAGGCCGGATCATCTGCACGTTGCCCTGATCGAAGTGCACCTAAAGGGCCGCGCGCGACGCTGCCCCATCACGCTGCTCGACGAGGTGGACAGCACCAACGACGAGGCGGCGCGCCAACTTGCGGCCGGACGCGAGGCGCCCTTCGTCGTCCTCGCCCGCCGCCAGACCAAAGGCCGCGGCCGGGGCGGGCGCGCGTGGCATAGCGAGGCCAACGGGAATCTCTATGCGAGCTTCGCTTTTCGTCCCACGCTGCCACCAGGCGGGATGGCGACTTTCACGCTTTGGATGGGCGTCAGCGTGTGCGAGCTGATCTCAAATTTTGCGCAGGTCGACCCGGGCATCAAATGGCCCAATGACATCCTGTTTCACGGCCGAAAGGCGGGCGGGATGCTCACCGAAGCGCGGGTGGATGCCGATCAAATCCGCGACCTGGTGTTTGGCCTCGGCCTCAACGTCAACGGTGCGACCGGCAGCTGGCCGGGCGAGCTCTCTCGCCGCGCCGTGTCGCTCGCTGAGGAGGCGAAGGGCACGCTCGACATCAACCGGTTCGCCGCCGCCCTGGTCGGGCGGGTGCTGCTCGCCTACGAGCAGTTCGTCGCGGGGGAACACGGCGAGGCCTTTGCCGCGATGTGGCAGCGTTTCGATGTGTTGCGCGGGCAGACGATCGCGCTCCTGCAGGGCGGGAAACGCATCGAAGGAACGGCGGCCGGGATCGATGACGAGGGATCTCTGCTCATTCGGCCGGAGAGCGGACGACTCCAGCGTTTTCACGCTGGCGATGTGACGTTGGAAAAGCGGTCTTGAGCGATCCCGCCGTGCAGATGACGAGCACCACCAACGAGGCAACTCCCCTGCCCCCGCCGGATGAACCGGCGATTGAAGTTTCGCACCTGATCAAAACCTACGCGGGGGTGACGGCGGTGAGCGATATCAGCTTCCGCGTGGAGAAGGGCGAGATCATCGGATTCCTCGGTCCCAATGGCGCGGGCAAGTCCACGACCATGCGCATCCTCACTGGATACCTGCCGGCGACTTCGGGCAGCGTGAGCATTTGCGGGGTGCCGGTCGCATCGCGACCGGACGAGGCGAAACGCAAAATCGGCTACATGCCTGAAAACAATCCGCTGCCGGAGGACATGCGCGTATCCGAGTATCTCTATTTCCGCGGCCGGCTGAAGGAAATCAAGCGGCGCCACCTCGGTCCGCGGATCGACGAGGTCCTGGAGTTGTGCGACTTGAAACGGGTCCGGCACAAGATCATCGGCAAGCTCTCGAAAGGCTTCCGACAGCGCGTGGGAATCGCGGAGGCGATTCTGGCCGAGCCCCCTGTGATCATCATGGACGAGCCGACCATCGGGCTCGACCCGCATCAAATTCAGATCGTGCGCCAGTTGATCGCCGGCCTGCGCGGACGCATGACAGTGATCATCTCGTCCCATATCCTTCCCGAGATCGAGATGACCTGCGACCGCGTGTTGATCATCAATCAGGGCCGCGTCGTGGCACAGGGCACGCCGGCCGATCTGCGTCGCGAGATCCTCGGGCGTTCGATTTACGAGATCGAAGTGCACGGGGACTCGGCGCGATTCGCGGAGGCGACAAGCACCGTCGACTCCACGCTGCGCATCACGACGGAGACGGAGCCGGATGCCAGCGGGTTCCGCACGGTCAAGCTGACCACCGAGCGCGAGGACGATCTCGGCGAGACGCTGCTTCGGGCGCTGCTTGCACGCGACCTCCGCGTGCGCGCCCTCAGCCGCGCGCACGCGACGCTCGAAGATGTATTTTTAGCAGCGACCAGGCGCAGCTGGGACGTTCGCGCCGAGGACCTGAGAAAGAAATGAACGCCCTCCCCCTGCGCAGCGCTCTCCGTCGATGAAGCATTTTTTCACGCTCCTCAGTCACGAGATCCGGATGCTCTTGGTCAGTCCGGCCACGTATGTCGCGGCGACGGCGTTTCTGCTCTTCATGGGGTTCATGTTCACCGGCCTGCTGGAGAGCTACAGCAAGGAACCACAGGAGCTCTCGCCGGCGTATGTGTTCTTCCAGTTCTTCTGGCTTCCCGTGTTTTTCATGGTGCCCCTGCTCACGATGAAGAGTCTCGCGGAAGAGCGGCGCCTGGGCACGATCGAGACACTCCTCACGACGCCGATCACCACCACCGAGGTGGTGTTGGGAAAATACGGCGCGGCCTACCTGCTCTACATTACCCTCTGGGCCTGCACGAGCGGGTTCTTCTACATCCTGCAGAAGTTCTCCGGCGACATGCGCTTCATCGACATGGGACCGCTGATCGGCGGTTACACGTTCGTCGCGGTCTCCGGGCTGTTCTTCGTGGCGATCGGGATCTTCACCAGTTCGCTCAGCCGCAATCAGGCGGTGGCGGGCATCATCTGCTTTGTGCTCCTCGTGGCCGTGATCGGCGGCACCAACTATCTCGCGGACAGTTCCTGGCTCAGCCGGGAGAGTCTCGATCCGATCCGGGATACCGTCAGCTACATGCAGGTGCTCTCGCATCGCGACGATTTCACCCGGGGAGTAGTCGATACGCGCCAGCTCCTCTTCTACCTCAGCGGGACGGTGCTCGCGCTGATCTTCAGCATCCTCGGCGTGGAGGCGAAGCTGCTGCACTCATGACACGCTGCCCCAACCGCGCCTGTCCCTGTTTCCCTCGATGCCGTTGACCCACAGCTTCCGCGCCGCCCGCTGGGTCCGCACGCTCAACCTCGTGTTGCAGGCGGTGCTGTTCCTCACGCTCTTCGGCGGGCTGAACTACGTCGCGCGGAATCATGCCTGGCGTTTCGACCTGACTTCCCAGCGTCGTTACTCGCTGTCGCCAGAGACGCTTTCCTACCTGCACACGCTACCGCGGCCGGTGAAGATCGTGGTCACGTTGACCGAGGATTCCGACAATCCGGAAATCGCCCAGGCATTCCGAGATCTGCGCGGTTTGTTGCGCGAGTATTCCTACGCGACCGAGAAGGACCCGAACCGCCGCATCACCGTCGACTTCCTGGATGTCTATCAGCGGCGCCGCGACGCCGACCAACTCGGCATCACCGAGGCAAACCGGATCGTGCTCATCTGCGGCGACAAGCGCCGCTCCGTCACCCTCGGCGAAATCTACGAGGTCAAAAACCGCACGCAGAAAGTCGCTTTCCGCGGCGAGCAGGCGATCACCGCAGCGCTGCTCGATGTCGCCAGCCCCGGGCGGAAAAAAATCTACTTCCTCGCCGGCCACGGCGAACTCAGCCCCGACGATGTCGATCCTGTGCGCGGTCTTTCGGAGCTGCGCGACGGACTGCGCCAGCGTAATTTTGAGGTGGAGACACTCAACCTCTCGTATTTGCGACGCGTGCCGGACGATGCGGCCCTCATCGTAGCCGTCGCACCGCAGGGCCGCTTTCAGGCTCTCGAGCAGGAATTGTTGCGGCAATATCTGGCGACCAGCGCCGGACGCGTGATCATGATGCTCGCTCCGGGCAGCCCGCACGGGCTTGAGGACCTGTTGCTCGACTGGGGCATCCTCGTCGACGACGACCTGATCTGCGACACGGGCACGCAGAACATGACCGAGGAAGGCGAACTGCTCTTGCGCTTCCTCGCTCCGCATCCCGTCACGCAGACGTTGATCGACTACAATCTCTACCCCCGGGTCGGCCCGGCCAGGAGTGTGCGGCCCGATCCAGGCCGCTCGCTCGGCGCCGGTCTCACCGTCACGACGCTCGCCGCGACCTCGACCACAGCTTGGGGCGAGGTGAGCTATCGTTTGCACGCTGCCTACGAATTTACCCCGGGCGTCGACATCCGCAGCCTGCCGGGCATGGAGCCGAAGGATCGACTCGGCGTGATCGTCGCCTCGGAACGCGTCTCCGTGCGCGACAACCTGCCCTTCAGCGTGCGGGGCGGACGCATCGTGGTTTTCGGCACCGGAGATCTGATCGCCAACAACCGCATCGCCGACGTCGCTAACCAAAACATCTTCATCAGTGCAGTGAACTGGACGGTGGATCGTGACGCGCAATTCAACATCCCCGCGCGCCCCATCGATCGCTTCCAGCTTTCGCTCAGCGCCGGCGAACTCAGCCGCCTGCGCTACACCCTCCTGCTCGCCCTGCCGGGCGTCGCCGCCGTGCTCGGATTGCTCGTTTACTGGACGCGCCGCTCGTAAATCCCGCTCTTCTCGCCATGCGCACCAAAGTCACGCTCGTGCTCCTGTTTCTGAATGTTGCGCTGTTCTTCTTCATCTTCCAGTTCGAGCGCCGCTGGCGCACCGAGGACAACTGGAAAGAAGCGCGCCGCCGCGTGCTCGGTGCCGAGGCCGCCGATCTGCGCAGCCTCGAGATCACCACGGCCAACCGCACCCTCGCCCTCACCCGTCGCGGCGACACTTGGTTCTTCGCCCGTCCGATCGAGTGGCCGGCGAATCCCAACGCGATCAGCCGCATCGTGAACGAACTCCAATTCCTCGAGCACGAAACGAGTTTCAGCGTGGCCGACCTCTCCCGCAACGGCCAGTCGCTCGCCGACTATGGTCTCGACCAGCCGCGGCTAACGGTGACGTTCACCTCTGGCGAACCCGGCAGCGACACGGTCGGACGCCCTACGCAGCTCCGCCTCGGCGATGTCACCAAAGACGGCTTGCGCCTGTATCTTCTCTCGCCCGACGGCGAGCGCATCCATGTCGTCAACCAGAGCCTCGCTCGAAGCCTTTCGCTCACCTTCGAAGAGTTGCACGCCGATACGATCTTCACGATCCCGGTCTTCGAAGCACGCTCGCTAAACCTGCAAACCGCCGCACCTGCGAGCCTGCGCATCCGGCTGCGCCGCGACGGCAGCCGCTGGTCTTTCGAGACGCCCATCATCGCCCGCGCGAGCAAGAATGCCACCGAGCTGGCCATCAACGGCCTCAATGCCCTGCGCGTCCGCAGCTTCGTCACGCAGGACGCCCCCGCCACTTTGCCCGCCGAGAGACCGTCTCTCCGCATCAGCCTCGAGGGAAACAACCGACGCGAGACCCTTATCCTTGGCGATGAACTCGGCGCGACCGCCATCCCAAGCGGTCCGGCCACGAGCCCTGACAAGGAATACTACGCGCAACTCGACGGACGCAGCGCGCTTTTCACGGTCGCTATCCCCGCGGCCTTGAAGAGCTCCCTCGATCGCGCGCAGGAAGCGCTGCGCGAAGCTCGCATCCTGGAACTCGATCCCAGTCGCGTGACTTCGATCAATCTCCTCTCCCCCGACGAACAGTCGCTCACCCTCCAGCGTCTCGAAACCACCAACTCCGCTGGCGCCCCCACCTGGCAGATCGTTTTGCGCGGTGAAGGAGCGCAAGGTCCCCAGACGCTGCCCGCCGATGCCGATGCAGTCACTCGTCTGCTCGGCCGATTGTCCCTTCTCTCGGCGACCCGTTTCCAGAGCGATGCACCGCGCGACGCCGACCTCGAGACCTGGGGCTTCAACCGTCCCGAACGCGAAATCACCATCTCCACACTCAATAGCTCGCCAGTCACGCTGCAGATTGGACTGCCGACGCGCCGCGACGGCTTCGCTTACGCCCGCCTCGCCGGCAGCTCCGCCTCCGTTTACGCGATCGATCCGGAGATTCTCCGAGAAACTCCCGTGAACCCTGCGGCCTGGCGCCAACGCGTGTTGCGCGACCTGCCAGCCGGTGCACGGATCACCGCGATCAAACTCACGGATCTCAGCGATGGTGTCGTGTTGCTCAACACCACGCTTTCGCCGGGCGGGCAGCCCGACACAGAATCCGTTCCTGCCGCCGAGATCGCCGCTCTTCTGCCGAACCTGCGAACGCTGCGCGCGCGCGAATTCATCCGCGATCAGTTCGTGGATCAACTGGTCTTCGCTGGTGCGGAGCGTCGCTGGCGCTACCGGTTGGACACCACCATCACTCTCACCGGTGGTGCGGGCGAGCAGGTGAGCACCTCGGAGCTGTTCTTGTCGCCGCGGTTGGGCGGGGACCAGCAACTCGCCGCCTCGCGGGAATTCAACGCGGTCTTCCTCATCGAGCAGCCGCTGCTGGATCAACTGTGGAAGATCGTCGAGGGTCCGCGCGATCCCGGCCCCGCATCCGAAGCCACTCGCTAAACGCCCGTGAGCGCCGCCCGCGATCAACGCCCGCGCTGGGCTCGCCTGTGGCTCACCGCGGGCTCCGCCTGCGCTCGCGGGGTGGGCTCGTTGCTGCTCTGGGTTTTCTGGCTCGCGCTTGCGATCGTGCTCCTGATCCAGATCGGCATCGCTGTTTCGCGGGAGTTGTCGGTGCCCAAGTTTGTCCTCCGCTCGATCGAGGAACGGCTCAACGCGGCGCAGATGCGTGTAAATTTCGGCCGAGCGCTGCTGGAGCCTTCCGGGCGTATTCTGCTCCGCGATGTGAAGATCTCGCTGCCTGAGTTCGAGGAGCCGGTCGCCACCAGCCGGGCGATCCACGTGCAGCTCGACCCGTGGTCGCTGCTCACGGGCGAAGTAAAGGCGCGCCAAGTCGAGATTGCCGATCTCAACCTCTTCGTTCCCGCGATGCTCGCGCCCTCGGGTCAAAGCGAGGAACTACTTCGCGGTGCGGACTTGCTGGTGCGCCCGCGTGAGCACGAGATCGAGATCGCCCACTCGAGCGGACGCTTGGGAGAAATGGCCATCACCGTGTCTGGTTCGTTCCGGCTGCCGCCCCGCTCCCAACGCAACCCCGAGGCTGTCCCCGTCACCGAGTTGATCGCGCGACACTATGGTCGGGTCAGCCGACGCGTGCGCGAAGAGATGGAGAAAATCGCCGGCGTGCATCAACCCATCCTGCACATCACTCTCGAGCCGTCGCTCACCCGCAGCGCGCTCGCTACGGTCGTCCTGCTGGCGGAGCGGATTGCATGGCCGGGGCAGGCGCCCGGAGAACTACAGGACGTGCGCGTCGAAACGCGCCTGCCATTGCTGCCCGAATCCCCTTTCGTGCTTCCCGCGCGCGTCTCATTCAAACAAGCGCGACT